>CBDVBE010000027.1:0-27035 GCA_965372145.1 uncultured bacterium
CCATCATGTGCGCAATGGGAATACCAATGACTTTTAACATCAGGACACCGATTATTGCCGAGGAGATAATGGGAATAATCAAAATCGGCATGACCGGGGCGATAAACCCGGGTACCTTCCATTTCTTTATAATAGATACAATCCAGCCGGCTACAAGGCCGATTAAGATAGCACCGAGGAACCCGGCCTTAACATAATCAGGACCACACAGCAGCCCCCCGATAAATCCCGGAACCAGTCCGGGCCTACCTGCTATTGCATAAGAGATGTAACCGGCAAGGATTGGTAATACGAGTGCAAAAGAAGCCGCTCCTATATCAAGAATAAGCTTGAATACCGGCGCGTTTGAGAAGTCAGGACCCGTTGAGGTCATTGGTACAAATGCAATACCAATTGCGATCATGATGCCGCCGCAGGCAATGAATGGAATCGCATACGATACACCGGTAAGAAGATACTGCCGTAACTTTCTAAGAGAATTTATCATTATTCAATGCTCCTTTAAAAAATATCCGAGTATAACCGAGACATTCAGTAAAAAAGCAACAACAATGCCAAGAGAGGATATAAATCATAACTCAGTAATTTGTCTTAATTCCTTAAAATGAAATCGCAAGTTTAAATCCCTCCTCCTCGTCCTTCGGTCAAAACAAGTGTCACTGGCACTTTGCCTTCCTCCTCGTCCTCGGTTTTTCCTTTTTAACTGTAAAAAAACAGATCGAGGACGAAGACGAAAGGCGAGGAGGATAATTGAGTGGATTACACAAGGCGCACAAAAAATGTGCATACACACAGTGAATGCACACATTTTGTGCCGGGAGGTACAACGTGTGATTAGTACTATTCTGCAGGTATGGTAATTTCGAATTTCTTTATTTTTTCACGGAGTGTATTGCGGTGGATCCCCAGGCATTCCGCTGCCCGCGTCTGATTCCAGTTTTTTTTACAGAGTATATCATATACCTGTATCTTTTCCAGTTCTGCAAGGGTGGTCGCTCCCGGTGCAACAGCTCTTTCCGATGATTGACAGGTAATCTTCAGCTCATCAGGTAGGTGGGATAGAACTATTTCATTTCCCTCACCCAGGAGTACCGCTTTTTCAAGCACATTCCTGAGTTCGCGGATATTTCCCGGCCAGTGATAAGCAAGCAGGGTATTCATGGCGGCCGGGGATGTGGCAGTGAAATTTTTATTAAACTGACTATTAAGTTCTTTCAGAAAAAAACGAACCAGATCAGGAATGTCTTCAGTTCTCTCACGTAAAGAAGGGAGATGGAGGGTTACGACGTTCAGGCGGAAAAAGAGATCCACTCGAAAGGTGTCCTGTTCAACTTCACGTTTAATATCCTTGTTGGTTGCAGTAACGATACGTACATCCGCCTTAATGGTCTTGGTTCCTCCAACACGTTCAAATTCCTTTTCCTGAAGTACGCGTAACAGTTTTGCCTGCATGGCAGGGCTGGTATCGCAGATTTCATCAAGGAACAGGGTGCCGCCTTTTGCCAGTTCAAAACGTCCTAGCTTTGAGGCTGTCGCTCCGGTAAAGGCACCTTTATCATACCCGAACAGCTCGCTTTCAAGAAGCGTTTCCGGCAGGGCGGCGCAATTGAGCTTGATAAACGGCATGTCCCGGCGTGAGCTGTTATGGTGAATGGCATGGGCAATCAATTCTTTACCGGTCCCACTCTCGCCGGTAATAAGAATGGTTACGTCATAATTGACAACTTTTTTTATCGTGTCGAAAACATTGGTCATGGCAGGACTTTTTCCTATGATCCCTTTCATGACGACATTCTCGTTCAGCATCATACGGAGTTCGGTGTTTTCGTTGGAAAGCCGCTGCATCTCCAACGCCTTCTGAATAATATGGCGAACCTCTTCCAACTCAAAAGGCTTGGTGATAAAATCATACGCTCCCAGTTTTACCGCCTCCACCGCAGTCTTGATTGTGCCATACGCCGTCATCATGATGACCAGGTTATTTGGCGTCAGCTCCTTTATCTCTGACAGCAGTTCCGTACCCATACAGTCCGGCATCTTTAGATCGAGCAGTGTTATTTCAAATTCGCTACGCTGAAGGATGGCAATGGTCTCTTTGCCATTTGTTGCGGTACATACACTGTAGCCGTCAGCTTTTAAAACCGCTTCTAATGTTTCCCGCATTCCCGGATCGTCATCAACGACAAGAATTTTCTCCTGCATAATTACGCTCCATCTATCAGTCAATTATCGATTGCTTCCTGAAAAGTACCCAGCGAAAACCATACCATATAGGGTAACCATTGATTTTTTTAATTACATCCGTGTGTTCCACATTTAAATAAACACCTCTGCCTGCTGAACCGGTCTATGCTGCTGGGTCAATGGTAATGTGATAGTAAAACTCGTGCCTTTTCCAACTTCGCTCTGTACTGCTATTGCTCCATTATGCTCAACAATAATCTGCTGCACTATAGCCAGACCCAATCCTGTTCCTCCCGGCCGGGTGGTAAAAAACGGATTGAAAATATTTTCCAGCTGATCCTTTGGTATCCCGTTGCCGGTGTCAGTTATTGAAATCTCCACCTGCTCATTGGCACTATCAAATGCTGTTGTAACGTTCAGGAGCCCGGCATCGGCAACAGCATCTACTGCGTTCAGCAAAATGTTGAACACGGCCTGCGATAGTCGCTTCGCATCAACAAATATATTCGGCAGGTTTTCTTCATACTGTTTTTCAATTGTTATATTCGTGCCGTTTACCTTAAAGGATACAAGGTCAACCGCATTTTCGATCAGTTTACTGATGTCGGTATATTGAAAATCACATTTTGCCGGACGGGTGAAATTCAGCAGGCGGGTAATCAGCTGATCCATTCGCTTTGATTCACGTACAATTAACTGGGAAAACCGGTGCTTCGAGTCTTGGAGTTCTGAATTACTTTCCAGAAACTGAGCACAGGTCTTTATTGCTCCCAGAGGGTTCCGTATTTCATGGGCGATTCCGGCAGCAAGCTTTCCCATAGCCGCCATCTTTTCAGTATGCTGCACTCTCCTCTGTAACTGCCTTATTTCAGTAATATCCTCAAAGGTAACGGCATAACCCACAATATCAGAGTGCTGATCAAAGAGGCGCACGGTGCTCAGACTTAAAAGTGAGTCACTGCCGGAAGCTTTTTTGAATGGTATCTCGTGTCCCTGATATATATAGTCAGCGTTTATCAATTCACGAAGTACAACAGGTATAAAATGATCCATAGGAAAAATTGATTTTATATTCTGCCCGATAAGGTTTGTTTTATCCAGCTGGAGAATATTTTTCCCGGTATTATTCAGGTAGGTAATCTTGGAATCAAGATCAATTGTTATGATACCCACGGTAATACTGTTTAAAATATTTTCGATAAACACATGCAGATCTTTTACCAGCGTTATCTGCTCTTCAAGCTCCTCATTACTCTTTTTGAGGTTGCCCATATATTCCCGCAGTTTTATCGTCATGAAATCAAAGGAGGATGCCAGAAAGCCGATTTCATCTCTGCCGCGTATATGAATGGTATGATCGAGGTCCCCGTCCGCGACCATTCCCGCAGCTTCAGCGAGTTCTTTGATCGGGCGGGTGAGAGAACGGGCGAAAAACCAGATATAGCCGATACCGCCTAACAATGCTATGGCTGCGATAAGAAGGGACTGGTAATTGGTATGTTGTATCGCCTTGGAAATGCCGGTCATATCGAGGCCTATTTCCAGCACTCCGCCGATTGAATCAAGGGTGACCAGGGGGACGATTACCCTGAAAATATCCTCGCCCGCCATGTTTTTACTGATGAGATTTATCGGTTTGTCGCCCCGTTCCACAGCAGTAATCGGTGTCTGAAGCGCCTTTACATATAATGAATCCTCAATTCCGCTGCCCATCCGCGAGATGTCGGTATGACCGATAACCACCCGCTCCCGGTCAACTATCTGCAGGTATTCAATCCCCTTTGTTCTGCTGGCCTCTCCGGCGACCCTTGATAATCCCGCCCGTTGGAGGAGGAGCGCGTTTTCAGCTCCCAGGGCAAATGCCTTTGCAAGTGCAATGCCGTCTTTCTGCATCTGGTTGAATATACTCTGTCTCTCCCTTTTTATTCCCAGATACGTTGTAACAAGCATTAAAAGCGAGAGCAAAATAACCGTATAGGTAATTAATCTGGTCTGAAGGCTCTGATTACCGTGCATCTTGATTCTTTGTATCAGTTTTACTACCATTATTCACCTGTGGCAGAAGTTAAGACCTGATTTTCTCGAAATTGGATAAAATTTCCTTACTACATCTCTCCAATACTCCATTACTTTAGTCCTTTAGGGTTCCAATTTAGTATCATATTAAAATCCCGCCTACTATTATAAGCTATTGATTATTAGTATAGATGTCAGCTTCTCTGACATTGATAAAATTTAAAAGCATCTTTGACAATTTTTGTGTTATTTTGATATAATAAGGGCCTGAGACCAGATTCATATAGCATACTCCCAGATGACTTGCCAGGTCAGGAGTGTGATATACTGTGACTCGGGTCCTTTTTCTTTATTAGTAATTTAGGTCTGTCTTTTAATGTCATTCCCGCATGTTTTTAGCGGGAATCCATTCTTTTTTTCATTCCCCCTTATTTAAATATCACCATAGTTGCATTCGTTTTCTGATTCTCATAGCAAAGTTTTATCCATATGCCGGAGCGTGCTGTTGAAGAAACTCTGACTTCGTCAAGGAGCCCTTCATAGAATTCACCCCCGAGTTCATTCCCTCCCAGGAAAAAATCTTCCGTTGCGTCTATCGCGAGTGCGCCGGTGATACTGCTATCGGCATGGATCTGTTTGCCGTCTAAAAACACGGAAACACCCTTATCTTTATCATACGTGGAGACATAATGGTGCCAGGTATTATCATTGAATACGCTGTCCCAGGGAAAAGCGGTAATTGAAATAGTAGGGGTCCACGCGACAACCCATGCCTCCATGGAACCAAATGAAGTTTGTAATCCGGTATAGTGACCATCATGCCGGATAATACTTACATTGGTATCAGGTGACAAGCTTGTTTTTATCCAGCAGCTTGTGGAAATCGTTTCAGAGATATTTTTTAGAGAGGTGTCATTGCCGAAACTTATATAATCATCGCTGCCGTCAAAATATCTGCCATCACCTACAATTCCTGTGATATTTACAGAATTGTAATTTGTGCCATCATTGTTATTTGCCGTGGCATCAAATACGCTGTTGTTTAAATGCCAGGTGCTTGCGAAATAGTTAGCCGTATTAAATACCATTTCTCCATTTGACCGGCTTTGCGCCTGGTTGTTTCCCCAATACATGCGAAACGATTGTGTGTTGTCAGCTCCATAAACCGTATCGATAAGTACCCATAGTGCGGCGCTCTTATTCTGAACATCCCATTGTTCGATCTGATAATAGAGCGGTGTGCCGTCAGGTTTTGTGAAACGGATATCACGGCCATCATACTGGGCTTCGCTGAATGTAAAGCTCGTCGCGTCTAAACGAATAAGCAGCGGAAAATTATATACATCCGATGACATATCCGCTCCTGATGGCGTTGTATTAATAACACAGGATTTTCTAAATTGCCAGTAGACATAATATTCATCAGTCATTTTCAGGACCGGTGTCGTATCAATAACAGTAATGCTGCCTGCTGTTGCGGATATATTTTCCACACTTGTCGGCTGGTAAATTTTATTGGAGGCAACAATGGTAATAGCAAAATCCCCTTCAGGCATATTCGGAATGGTGTATTGCATAGTTGTCGTGTCAATCTTTACCAGTCGGTCTAATCCGTAAACCTGGACGAAGAGGTTTTCATGCCCGGGTAATGTGTGGGAGACAGTGCCGGTTATTGTGGCGGTCGGTTGTAATGTGTCTGTGGCAAGCTCAATAAGGGTGTCGCCTTCCTGAATAATACATTCGAGTAAGATCGCTTCTGTGTTGTTGCTATTTACTTCGATATAATATTCACCGGTGTCTAATGAGTCGATAATAAATACCCCGTTGCTGTCAACGACCGCGTCCGGCTTCGGCACTACCTCAAAATCTATGATATCCTTTGTAAAGATTTTTTCCCGGATAAGGACTGCTGCATTGACAGCGGGAGCACCGTTGCTGTCAAGAATGGTAGCGGTAACGGCAATAGCCTCGACATTCCCGGTCTCGGTGGAGCTGCCGGCAACATTTGGCGCTGCACAGTTAAAATGGAGACAGCTGATAACCCCTGTGAGAATGATAAGGGAAAAGAACATACGATATTTTTTTATTGTATACCGCATAGCGCTATTCTTCCTTTTTCTTTGTCATGGGGAAGAGTTGAATATTGCACTGAAATACCTGGTCGGGATTTTCTTCATCTTTAGCGATAGTTGCGAGGTTCGCACGGAACTTTGCGATTTCGGCACGTACCTTCTCCATGCTTTCCGGTGACAGTGTTAAAGTAATAGTTGAGATATCCCGCTCTTCCCGTTTCTTAGTCTCCAGAGCACGCTTTGCAAAATCAATGGTATCTAATTGGAAATTTGCAATATCGAGTGATTTGATCTCCTTAGCCGCAGAAATGGTTTTGTCACTCTGTACATATCTGCCATTGCCCTGCCTCTTTATCAATCCGGCTTTTTCCAGAAGGGCAATAGTTTTTTCAACTTCCAGCGGGGTAATAGAAGGGTCGAGCATCCGGGCAAGCGATTTTGCATCTCCGCGATAGTCTATAAAATTCAGGAGTTCACGGATAATAACATAGTGCCACTGAGAAAACAGGGTTAATTGATCTTGCGCAATATCTTTGACTTTTGTTTTCCGTAATGAAGATAACCGGTCGCAGTACTCATTTTTTTCTTTTATGCGTTTTGCCTGGTTGAACAGAACGAGTGCTTCAAAGTATGCTGCCTCATGTTTGCTCAATTTCATTATTGACACAAGGCTCAATATCTGCGCGTGAGTCAGGTTATTCCTTCCCGCAATAATATTGGAAAGGAATCCGGTTGAGGTAATACCCATTTTTTTTAGAATCGTCAGTTTCGTGACCCCTTTCTTCTTTTGCTCTGCGAAGAAGTCACGAAGATACTCACGATAATTCAGGTAGTCGTAGATATAGGGCATAATAGATTTTCCGGTTTTTACTTCATGTAACGAATTTAATCGGTTTTTGTTGCATGGTTAATATTTGAGTGCTTTGGATTAGATATAATAGTCATGGTGAGCGAAGTCGAACCATCTACTATATAATATGGAAATACCCTTCGAGCAGGATTTCCTCCTTTCGTCGGGTGCATGCTCAGGGTGACATTCTTATAACTATGATTTTTTTCAAATACCTCCAAAATCCTCGAAGCTAACAGTAATTGGCTACCTTGCTCCTGAAACAATCATTCGCTCTGTCTGCATCCTGCCGTTATGGGTCAATCTGTAAATATAAATCCCGGGACTCACTTTCTTCCCGTACTCATTCTGCCTGTGCCATGCTATCCTGTGCGCACCTTCCGGTATATTCCCATGTAATACTGTTTTGATTTTTTTGCCGTTGAGATCATAAATAGTCAGTGCAGTGTTTCCCTGCTCAGAAAGATTAAAACTAATTGCCGTTGCTTCTATACATGGATTGGGATAATTAGTCAGAGCAAATGTTGTGGTCTGACATTTATCAGTTGTGGCAATATATGTTGGTCCGACCTCGATATACTCTCTTTTTACCTCAATTCCCGGCCCGATTGGATTCTTGTTGTGTGCTACTAAAATGACTTTATAGGTCCCAGGCTTGGAATATTGAATTGGCGGCGGTATTTCATCATACGATTTTCTCGGGGTCCCACCGTCGAATGTCCAGTCATATGTCTCTGCATTGGTGGTCGTATTTGCGAAGGTCACTGTCTCTCCGCCGTTGATAGTGGTGTTGTCAGCGCTGAAATCAACCACCGGTTTTGTCCCAATATCACTCAGTTTTTGGGCGTATTCGTTCCAGAGTTCTTCAGCACCCTTATTAAGGATCGCTTTGCAGGCTTTATCAAATGACCAGGGATCCATGGAAATACATGTTTCATTCAACTTGGCTAAAAAATTCTGGTCGTAGTTATTCACAACCCAGTTATAAAAGAATCCGGTTGTAGTATAGCCTGCTTTCCATTTGGAGCCGCTTGAGTTTGGTTTCCTGTTCTGATGATAGCCGGCCCGAATGCGGTCGCCGTCTGCCAGTCCCTCAATAAAACCGAAAAATTCAGTACCGGATTGATAATTACCGCAATTTTTCGGTTCGTACTGATAGCCATGAGTCATTTCATGGAACAGTACACCAATAATCTCTGATTCCATTTTAATATCATTGTTGTTATTACTGGAATAATATTCCTGTATATACTTTGTGCTGAACTGTATTGATATTTCCGGAGGGCTCCCCCATTTGCCTGAGATGCCGTCATAATATTTAAGGTAATAATTCAATTTATTAAAGTTACGAACTTCATCAGCACTGTTATAAAAAAGCCTGCACACATCTCTGCAAACTTCTTTCATGTAGGTTTCCGGTTCGGGGATAATCTTGTGATAAATTTTAGCCCCTTCAGTTGACCCGTTGTCCTGGTCGATAAAATTAATGATAGGAAATTTAAAGTCTGCCCATGGGTCTTGAGCCGAAGCAGTTAGAATGGTAAAAAATAAGCAGAAAGCAGCAAGCAGAAAAACAGGTTTAAACGCTCTCATAACATCCCCTCTCCCCATTTGTTGAATCTTTTATCTTATTGCGGTGTGAATACTTAATAATTTACTGCAAATATGTAGAAAAGTCAACAATTATTTTAAGAAAATTAATTATGTCAAAAAATGATATATATCAATAAATTACAGCAACTAAATTTTATTTAAGAGTGCACTCTAAAAACTTTACAACAAGGAAAATCGGTATTTAACATGGCAGTAGGGGCACAAAATTTTGTGCCCCTACTGCACTGAAACGTACTTTAAATACAGTAGACAGACTTTTTAAAGTGCACTCATTTAACATTATAAAAAAGTGATAAAATAACTTAAAATATTTAAGAAAAAATAGGAGCAGTGCTCTAATCCTTCGACAATCTGTAAGTGATTGGCATACTATAGAGACCAATTCTGCTTTATTACTGAACTTATTCTTTATTATTACGACCATTATTGTTCCGGGGGCTTCTTTTTTAAACACAAAACCATAAAGGAGTGGGGAGATGGTACGAGTCCTTTCTTTTGTTGTTTTAACAGCCTTTTTTCTATCTGCAGAACTGCCAAAATTTGAGGAGTCAGGCACTATCGATGTGAACGGCAGCCCCTTTAACGTGATATTTCCAACACCATGTGCTTATGATTGGGATGGGGACGGCAAAAAAGACCTTCTTGTCGGACAGTTCAGTAGCGGCAAAATTCATTTACTACTTAACTCCGGAACTGATAATGCCCCGGTGTTTTCTTCAAAATCATTTCTACAGGCTGGAGGCGCCGATATCACCCTGTCCGGTAGTTGATGTATCGGTGCTTCAAATCCTCAGGTTGAGGATCTCAATGGCGATGGTATCGATGACCTTATTGTGGGTGAACGCGATGGCTATATCAACTTCTTTGAACGCAACAGTGATGGTACTTTGAAATCAAAAGTGCGAATTCAGGCTGACGGCTCGGTTATTAAACCGAGCACAAACTCTTCCCCGGCAGTTGTTGATTGGAACGGGGATGGATTGCTTGATCTGCTTGTGGCCAGTGAAGAGGAAAAAGTTCGTGTCTATCTCAATAGGGGTAGTGCATCGGATTTTCAATTTACCACATTCACCTATCTTGAGTCAGGAAAAGGGGTGATTTCATATATGCGGCCGCAGATTCAGGTGGTTGATCTGAATTATGACGGTAAAAAAGATTTTATTCTCGGCAACGGCCTGGTAGCAGACAGCCGTATATACTTTTATGAAAATAGCGGAACGAATGGTACACCGGTACTGGAAAATCCTGTTGCATTACAACAGAAAGACGGCTCGCCTGTCGATCCTTATTATGATGTTCATTTCTGCTTTACCGACTGGAATGGTGATGGCGGGTTGGATATTATCTGGAGCGGGTATTATAACTCATCGACACAATCCAATTATCTCTATGTCTACTTAGGTGATCTTCCCACAGCGATAAACAACCGGAATAACATCTCCATTACCCCTGTTTTATCAGACACACGTTACCAGGGCAGCTCGTTATTTTTATCGCTGGATCTTCAATCCCGGCAGAATGTCCAACTGCAGCTGTTTTCGGCGAATGGAAGAGTTATCCGGACAAGGGATATGGGAACTGTGTCGGCAGGGAAGCACACTGTCAGTATTGATTGCATTCAGATATCTTCAGGTATCTACATTATCCAGCTTTTACTCAACGGCAGAAAAGCCGGGCGGAAAAGAATACCTCTTTTATTATAAAAGCTGTTTTACGCTCCCATCTCCTTTTTTTCCCTGGATCGGGGGAGAGGGATAAGGAGATGTGGAGCTTCTCAAAAATATCCATTAAGAATTTATTGAATCTCCAGCATAGACGGATGTCTTACGTTTTCTCTTTCTATTTTCCAGACTAATTCACCACTTATCATTTAAAAAAATTGTGATTATTACCAGTAGTGTAGTACAAAAAATGTGAAAATATACCACAAAGCTGTGGTGTGAGTTATCATTTTCTTTCCTATATTTACGCCTGTAATAAAAAAAAGTGTAGACCAATTTGTATAAAAAATAGGAAAAACCGGTGATTTTTTATTATTCTGCCTTATATTATATAAATGAGAGAGATATTCCTGTTTTTCTATTTCCATATTTAACTTATTTGTTTTATTAGGGAGGGGAGTCAGAATGAAATGGTATTCATTCTTAGGGATTAGTGCGGCTATTTTCTTCATTTTATCTTCATCTACATACGCACTCGAAGTAATGTCATGGGTGCCGCCGTATGATATAAGTAAATGTTATAGCAGGCTTACCGAGGATATGGGTACCTATTCCGCCCACGATGTCATGACCGCGCTCGGTTTACAGTTCTGGCGTCCAACCAGCTCCGGGGGCCTTGTGTATGAAGTGGAATGTGATGATGATGAGGTTATAAAATTCAGGACAAAATGTAAAGAGTACGGCATCAAGCTTCTGTTGTGTGTGTATAATAATAATCAGCAGAATCCGGGGTGGGACTGGAATCTTGCCCGTTCTGCATTCCGCAGCAATAAAACAAATTTTGTCAATTCGTTGTATGATGAATGTAAACGGTTGGACCTTGACGGGGTAGATATTGACCTTGAAGGGACGAGTGAACATGATGATGATCGTGAAGCGTTTGCTGAATTTGTAAATGAGCTCGGTGAAAAGCTGCATGCAGACAAACTTATTTTAACCGTTGATTCATTTCACAGCCCCTGCTATAACGCACCGAACATGGCCTGGTGGAAAGACTGGATCGGCAATGTCGATTATGTCCATTCTATGGGCTACTCTCAGTTGTATGAAAATAACAACAGCACATTAAGTGGTTGTCCCTCGGATCCCGATGAGGAGGGTGAAAAGTTTTTTAAATACAGTTATCAGAGTCAGTATCCTCTTGATCAGGGGTGTCCGGAAACCATGTGTTCCATAGGGATGCCCTCTTCAAGCAGCTGGGGAGGCGGCTACGTCCGCGATCATATGCAGGATATACTCGACCTGCCGTCACCGACAGGTATTTGTATATGGGATTTTACCCTGGGCGGAAGCCACTGGCAGGAATCTGCCACCTGGGAGTTAGCAAATGAGATTGCCGATATGTGGCCTACCCCAATTGTCGTCATGGACAATGCAGGAGTGCAGCAGCAGAATCCGGTAACAGTGAAAGTGACACAGAATTATATCCGGCTTGAGGTAGAGCAAAAGGGACAGTACACCCTTTCGCTGTTCGACGCTTCGGGACGGCTTAACCGTACTCTTGGTGCGAAACACTATACCAGTGGTGTGCACACACTGCCGTTGACGGAAGATAAAGTAGCGAGCGGTATCTATTTTCTGACCGTCAAAGGGGAAGGGCAGTCTTTCTCTCAGAAAGTTGTAATTGGACATTAATAGAGGTAAATGTAAGCTTTTTTAAAACAGTTTTTTTATTTACGTATGCCACTGTCCTCCGGACAGTGGCTTTTATTTTTATAGCAACGTAGTATGTACCATTATCAATAGCGATACTTCAACGGGCAATTACATATTTTCTGCTAACTACCCGATTACCAAATACTGCTGTTACCGTATAAACACCTGCCGGCAGATGATCAGTACGCAATGCAACAGACTGCCGGCTGTTTTTCTTTATTGCCATTTCCACCAGTTTACCCTGCATAGTATACAATTCCACAATAACAGGCAGAACCGTTTGTGTGGGAAGTGAAACGATTACCTTTTTTGCATAGGAACAAATTAAAATGGACGGATCTATCGCTTTTAGATTTGCATTGAATTTAACGCCGGACTGCTCATCTATTATATACCCCGCATGAAGAAATTTTTCTTCGGACAGTTTCTGCACCCATCGATTACATATATAAGTGTTGATTTCGATTCTGGCATCTCCCCAGTGCTTCCATTTGTCAAACTTAGTCCAGTCAAGATTGATATAATTGAATGCCTTAATACCAGTATGGTTATCCAGAAATGCAAACCATGGTTTAAACCAGTATTGCCAGTCATGAATACCGTCTGCAGAATCAATATCCAGGGAGTCAGGCGTTAAAAAGGTTTTACGGCAGGTCGTCTCATTGAGATAGACCGGTTTACCGCGCGCCTGCGCGAATTTAAGAAAAAGTTCCGATTTACCCTTTTTTGTTATTACTCCACCGCTGGAGTCAGGCAGGCCGGGATCAAAATGGTCGGCATCAAAGGGATCGAGTGAAAACCAGTCAACCACATCATCGCCGGGATACCATTTCCAGCCCTGTGCTGTTGAGTCGGCAAAATCAGCCGGTGCATCCGGCTCATAACACCACACCGTGGCAAAGTTAGTGACATTGCGGGCTCGCAGCTCTTTAACCAGTTTTCTGAATGCCAGGGGGAATATCCATGGAGTATACCCGTTCCATGCGCCATTCATTTCAAGGCCGATGCGGAAGAAAACGGGTCTTACATGCCCGGCAAATGCCTTTGCAATACTATCAATACAGCTGTCAATATCAGAAGTAAAAGCAAAAACCGAATCAAGCACGATTTTTTCATCGGAAAAATGTGCACTCATCTCCATGTACTGTGAATCCGGAGAAATATGGTCCTGATTAAAAGCGGCAAGGATTTTTGCGGCAGAGATACCCCTGCTGCCGGGCATGGAAATAACATGCTGTACCAGCAGCGGCCGGTTATTTCCGGGAAACATGGTTATATAGTTACTCTGCGCTGATGTATACCAGCCGACGCCATGATACACCTTCCCATCAGGGGGTTCATACTTTGCTTTCGCAAAAGAAGAAACGTGCAGAAAAACAATACCTGCGAGAATAAGTGTTATAATGGTTTTTGTAAATGGATACATATATCAGTAATATAATGCACCACCCTGATATAGTTTAAAAAATGTTACCGGAAAGGTAACACAATATCTCTTTCAATAAGGAACAATGTGAAATTATTTTGTTAATAGACTGCAAATCTACTTTGCCGTTACTATAATTTTGGTGTTTTTTTTGCAGCGGAAAGAGATATGAACCACTTTTCACTGATGATACTGCCTTTATGAAATTTATCTGGTATGTTACCGAATTAAATAACAAAAACCACTAGGGCGGGACATTTGTCGGGTATAACCAGGGAGAGGCACTTACCAATCTCGGCCATACTGTTGCATTTGCCGATCCGGTTTCTGATTTCTCCTATCTTGCCACACAAATAAGTCCCGACTGGGTCTATATTCCTGTAGAGTTTGTTCGATACCCGTTTTTCGAGAATATTCTTTACTATAAAAAAAAGATGCAATTCAAACTGGTTATCGGTGTGGGTATATTTAAAAAATGGGTAAGAAAAATAGATTGCGGAGATCTGTATATTACCCAGTGGTATGGGCCCGGAATAGACAGCTTCCCCCTGGATATTCACTATATACCGCATGGTTTCAACAGCCAGTTGCATAAACCGGTAAAACAGGAAATTAAATATGAGACGGTTTTTGTGGGGAGGAATCAGCCTGCGACAAGGAACCCGGAGAAATATCTCTACAAGCTGAAGAAGGTTAACTATTTCGGTTATGGCTGGCCCTGTCCTGTGGAAACAGTGGAGAATGAGGATGTCGCCAAACTGTATAACAAGGCTCTGGTATGCCCCAATTTCCATGGCGTGAATCAAAAGGGAGATTTCCGCATGTTGAATGAAAGGGCTTATCAGATTCTTGCCTGCGGCGGGTTTCAGGTATGCGATTATATCCCGGGTATGGAGCGGTTTTTCCCGGAAGATTGTTTGCTGACAGCGAGGACACCCGGGGAATGGGTAAAGAAAATCAACCACTTTATCGATAATCCGGAGGAACGAGAGCCGTATATCACAAGAGGAATTGAAGCGGTACAAAAGTGTTCCTATGAAAAAATAATGACGCAATTCCTTGAACTTTTATAGAAGCCTGTAACATGGATAACCCACTGGTAACCATTATAACGGCAAATTATAATAACGCTGCGTTTCTTGACA
Source organism: uncultured bacterium (assembly GCA_965372145.1). GTDB lineage: Bacteria > Fibrobacterota > Chitinivibrionia > Chitinivibrionales > JANQEN01 > CBDVBE01. The sequence goes on from CBDVBE010000027.1 coordinate 14,685, forward strand.
GTATGTTAACAAGCGTTGAAAGGCAGCAATACCGCACTATTGAGCATGTCATTATTGATGACGGATCAAACGACGGTTCCTGTGAGATATTGAAGGAGTATGCTGAGAGAAATCCTTTCGCTAAAGTCATTTTTAATAAGAATAACTGCGGGTGTGTCCCCGGGCTGAGAAATCAGGCGGTCAGGCTTTCCAGTGGTAAATACATTATGAACCTTGACTCAGACGACTTGCTCTATTCTGATGCGGTTTCGACACTGGTGACAAAAGCTGAGAGCGAGGACCTGTTTGTCTGCTTTGGGTCCATGATTTATATGGATGAACATGGCTCACCATACAAATTTAAAAAATTTGTCGGTTCGCCGTATAAACCGGGGCGCCTGATAAAGAAAATGTACATTGCGTTCCCGAGAATGTACCGCAGGGAATTATATGATATGACCTCCGGATATAATGAAGACCTGAAAATTGCTGACGACTGGGACCTTTATTTACGGTTCGAGGAAAAATCGGACCGGCTTGGATGGGCCGGCAAACGCCCGCTCCTCTGTTATCGTATTTCCGGGAAAAGCCTGAGCAATTCTGCTGATAAAGTTTTTTTCCAGGGTGAACGGGATACAGTTAAACAAGCTGCGCTTAAGCGGCGGAATGCCAAACGAATTCTTATTCTGGGGAAAAAATGGAATCAGGGATACATTGACCGGTTAAGGCGGAACGGTAATGATGTGTGCAGCTTTTTCCCGGGGGGAGAAGAGAACCTTGATCTCGAACAGTTTGTCTGGGGACGCCCTTATAAGAAAAAATTTAAATACATGATTCCGTTTGTCAGTGAATTAAGAAAAATGAAAATTGTACGAAAAAGGCCGTTTGACGAAGTGAGAATTCTCGGATCAACATCCCTCAGAATATTGCTTCTTGCAAGGGTCTTTTTTTCTTTCGCGCGGATGACCAGGGTGAACAATTAATTGGACAATATATTAATCAGTTGTGTGGCACAATCGTCACCTGAGAATTCTAATAATATCCAGCCTGAAAAGTTCCACAATAATCCCGTAAATATATTCCTCGGAAAGCTCGTTCTCTCCGGCGGTTCTCCGGAAATTCTGCCTGTAAGCGGTAACCACGGATTTGAACCTCAGGGCGCGGTCTGTGGTAATAAGGTCGATGATAAAACTCTGCTCTTCGGAGAGGGGAAGGATTATTGTATCTGCCCGGTTGTACGGGGCGTGTATATAAATGGAGCCGTGTTCCGATTTCACCATTTCCTGTTTCTCGTTGAGATGCAGCAGTTCATCCAGGGGATTCTCGATGGTGATGGCTTTTCCAAAGGTACTCTTGATCAGCCGCATGGAGGGCTCAATAGTGTCGGGCATCTCGTTGAATACCTGCAATGAGGAAATGTTATTAAAGATTTTTTTGCGGTTTGGCGAGCGAAGTACGGTCAGCCGGTACACATCTATCTTGTAAAGTTCCCTGAACGCATTCTGCTCTTTTGGCCCCGCGCCGGTCATGTCCAGTACCTCTTTATAGATTACCTGTATCTCATCTTTAAAGCTGCCTGAAAATCCACGGTTGGAGGGTTTCTGCCCGGTCCTGATGAGAAAATCCTTGGTCTTTCTCCCTATCACACGATACAGCTCAAAGAGCCCGCCCTCACAGCGTTCGTGCAGGTAGGACATGCACAGATGGAAACGGTTGTAGTAATAGAAACAGGTAAGCGTGACATCATCAAAGAGTTCAAGGTCGCTCAGTTGGAAATTCTCGGAAAGGGCGAGGTTGAGATATTCGATATCGCACTGCAGGTTAAGGTTTTTTATATCCTCATCTGAATAGGGAATGACACCGTAGGCATCGGGATTATCACCGAGAGCAGTTCCTTTTATCAGTGCGAGTGAGAAGAGCATTATGAAATTCGGGTGAAGTGTAATAGTGTCTTCGAATGATTTACGGAAAGAATCCATGGTGTCGCCGGGAAGGCCGAACATGAGGTCAACATAGAAATTAACTTCCCTGCCGGCAAGAATTTGCGAAGCCTCATTGAAAAGGCGTTTTGAATGGGACCGTCTGAGTATTCTCAGCACATCCCTGTTGGTTGACTGCACACCCACACCTATCTGGCACTGGACCTTCTCATACAGCTCAGCAAGTTCTTCGTTCAGGGTATCAAAGGTGCAGTAGCAGAGGATCGTGCTCCTGCGGTTGTGTTCCGCAATGAATCTAAGCAGGCGGCCGGCGATTTCCGGGTCCTTGTCAAAGACAGCGTCGGCAAAGTGTATTCCGTCAACCTCCTGCTCGAGCAGCCACTTCAGCTCGCTTTCAATTTTTTCGAACGGGAAATACTCCTGCTTTTTTCTCTTACGTATAAACTGACAGTAAATACACCGGTTGGGGCAGCCCCTGCTGCCTTCATACACGACAAATATGCCGCTGTCCGGAGAGTGTTTAACCTCAATCGGGCAGGGGTATATTTTCGGCAGCTCGGATAACGCGGTACAATCCTCGGTTTCTATTCTGGAATAGGTTCCATAGCGCGGATTGAAACAGTATCCGGCCACTCCGGACAACCGCTCAAATGATCCGTCAAGCAGGGCCTGCACAAGAACGGCTATTTTCATTTCAGCATCGCCGAAAACAATTAGGTCAGCTTCGGGGCACTCCTCAAAGAAAGCTGAATATTCCTCCTCACTTTTCATGATAATCTCAGGGCCGCCGAAAATCATGCGGACATCGGGAAGTTTTTCTTTGATAGTACGGGCAACCTTTTTATGCAACGGCAGGTTCCAGCAGTAGCAGGCAAATCCGATGCAGTCAGGCGAAAGCTCAATAAGGTCGGTTACTATTTCGTCAAAATCCTGCACCGTGGTGTTATAATGGCGGGTAACAACATCGCAGGTGTCTGAGGTTGCCGGAGAGTTTTTTATCGCACTCGCGAGATAGAGTATTCCCGGCATGAAATGATAGAATTGCTCTTTTCTGAAGGCGATATCACCCCAGGTCCCCTGCTCGTATCCGGTGTATACCAATGCGATTTTCCGCTTGCTCATGCTGATTTATACTCTCTGCGGCGTGTATAAAATAGTAGTGATACCTGTTTTTTGCAGTACAGTTTTGCCAAATAATATAAATCAACCTGAGCAGTAAAAGCTACCTGCCGCTCTTCAGCCTGTTGATATGGAAGATGAGCGGGTCCCCGCGGATTAGCGTAGAATAGTAAGCTTCTCAATCCACGTAAAACCATCCCGGGATACAGACATGATATACATGCCTGCAGGAAGATGTGCAATCGGGAGGACAGCCCCGTTGTGTGCATTGAATTCTGCGGCACTGCGGCCTGCCGCGGTATAGAGGTTAAGGGTACATTTCCCTTCGGGTGCATTAACAATGTGGAGAAAACGGCCTCTCAGTTTCACGGCAATGCCTGGCGTTGACGAAACAGGAATACTCTTGAGAAGAGGGGTTGTAATAGTGAGATCATAAGGACGGTTTTCATCAAAGGCCTTGAGCTTGCCGTAAAACCAGCCGCTGTCACCGGAATTCTGATCGATACATGCAATAGTGCCCCTTCCCTGGTTGGCGCATCCGGAAAGCATACCGATGAATCCGGCCTGTATAAATTCCTGTACATGGTCGAAGAAATAGGGGAAAAAGGTATCTTCGTAGCGGTTGTCAACATTGGGTAATCCCATGTGGCCGAGGCTGATCTGCCATCCCAGAATCGGCAGGTCAACTTTCCGGGCGATATATTTTGATAAATCGATCCACTGCGAATTGTCTTCATCATTCCAGTCGTACATGGGCCCGCGCGCAAAGATCCCTCCCTGTAATGTATCCCATCCGGTAATTTTATCCAGGACATACCAGTACCCCATATCCGTTCCATTTTTCTCAACACCAAGAAAATCGCCACGGTACTTGGTCGAGCTGAGCAGCGCTTCACAGAAAGCAGCCTCCTCACGGGCCGCTTCGTCGATCTTCTCCTGAGAATTCTTGAAAATCATGAATTTTGTGCAGTTGTTCGGTTTCCATGCCCAGAAAGCCATTAGAATACCGGCGTAACACTCCGGGTCAACCTCTTTAACGGTTTTAATAATTGCTCCCGGAAGATTACTTAGCTTGTTTTCAAATTCCGCAAGCCAGGGAAGTCCCAGATTATTGAGATGACAGGGCGCGTCCAGATGATTGTCAGTGATCTGGCTGAAGGAGTCCAGGCCGATGCCGTTGTGTTCGCGGGCATGCTGTAAAACATAGCCCCAGACATCAGGTTCAAGGACATAAATAGGCCTCATCCCTTTCGAACTGTCCGCAATCTGAACAATAGCCTCAAAGTACTGCTTCATAAAGGACTGGTCCTGAATATTCGAACTGAGAATATCATAGGAATCACCGCCGCGCTGCAGCATATAGATGATAATAGCGGGCCCCACACCCTTGTCAACGTAAAAAGGATTCTTTGACCAGTTTTTAGAGCCACCGGCCGGGGAGGTTCCCCAGAAGGTCGGTACATCAATAAGATTGTCGATATATATATAACGCCGGTCAAGATGATATCCTGCATTGAGCGCAGCTTTCATGGGTGTGTCCCATTCAACGCGGTCGTTATTGACTATGCCTATCTGGAAATCATCCCAGTTGGCAGGGGGCTGCCCCCATTGGGCAATGAGTGAAGTGGTAAAGACAATAAGGATAATTACTATGCGTCTCATCAGATCCCCACCTTTCTGACACCATAGATATGTTAGAAATACATTCAGAAGAATACTATTATTAATATACTAAAATTTACTGTTTTATTCAGAAGATGATGTAAAGGAACATGCTATAATGAGTTTTATCCTTAAAACGCTGGTTAAAGCTGAATGAAAATAGTTTCGTGAGTTTTCTAATAATTTATGATACAATTTAAGGTATATGATAATTCAGGTCTGTTATTCCCGCGCGTTTCCGGCGTGAATCAACATATAGATTCCTGACAAAAACATTCAAGATAGATTGTCCGGTTATGTTATTCGACAAGAAATCTGCAGTAAAAAAACTGGTAAAAAACAGCAGGATATACGATCGGTACAATAGAAGCAAGATCGATTATCTGAGAAGTTATATTCCTGAAAAGAAGCGTGAGGTGTTCGAACTGATCCCGTTTCTGTTGCATGAAGAAAATCCCGGCCTGTCTGAGGATGGGTATGACGGGTGCCAACTGGCCGGTATCTCATGCTTTTCCTATACCCCGGAATTGAAAAAGCTTATTAAAAAATACTATCCCAGGTTTGCCATGCAGCGGGAAGCGAAACGCAGGCTTCCTATTTCTTTCCTCGCGCTAATGGGTTCTATCGGTACCGTGGCGTTTACCGAAGAAAGTGATATGGATTTCTGGGTAGGGATTGATGTGCAGTCCGATGATGTTGACCTGTTTTCCCTTGAAGATCGATTTCGGAACATTGAAAAGTGGGCCTACGATACCGCGAGGCTTGAAACACATTTCTTTATCGCTGACCTTAATAAGCGCGTACCAAATTGTTTTATCATATTGGTGAGCGATGGGGGTGGACAATACCGCAGATTGATACCTTTGCCCGTTTCAGGGAGTGGGATTTCCTGAACAGAGAAGCCTTGAAAAAAAGAGTTATCAGGTTTCTCATTGAAAGCTACACCAGAATACGCGAAAGAACAAAAGACTCGAAAATCACTATATCCGATCGTGACCTGACAATCATTGGGAAAAAGCTTAAGTGTATACTGGAGCCTCAGAAAGGAAAGATTCCCTATGAATACTCTCTCTTTAGGGCAAAGGATGTCTCATTAATAGAAATAACTACGTCAGATACCTCAAAAAAAAATATCGGCTGGCAGATTGCAATACGGATTAAAGGATCCCTGGGCAGCCGTCCGCAGATACTAAGAAGTGTTTATAATCCTCTCGTAGCCTGTGCCTGGTGCAGCCTGAACCAATTCTTTACCGGAAAGGAACTGGTTAAAGTTTCGAGTAAAGCAAGCCTTACCGCAGCTGAAATTATCAATCTAATAAATGCATGCAACGATTTTTTTCCTTCGGATGATGCTGATGAGCTGAGAATAAGGGATTTACTGGATAATCTCTGTGTTACTCATCTATACATTATGCCGAACTGGGAAGACCCGGAATGGAACAGCAGTGTAGCTTCACTCGTGGTGTTTTATAAAAACAATATTGGTGAGATGTTCTACGATGCCTATAAAGGGAAACATTGGAAGTACTGGTTGATAAATGAAATCTTTGAAAAAGCCATTGGCGTGCAACAGGTCACCAAGCTTATATGGGCCGTGCATATTTTTAAAGGCCGCACGACCTCTACGAGAAGAGTATCCGGTATTGTCACAGAATTTATAAAGGAGTATATGAGCGGAGCCGGTTAAAGGGGCCTTTCTATATCTCAGACTATGTCATAATTATTTTTCAGCATGTCATTCCCGCTTGTCGGGAATCTAACAGGCTAATTTGATTGAAAATCGGCAGTTGGATTCTGGTTACATCAACAAGGCCTTCTAATTTGACGCTGTTTAGACCACGCCAGTTGTTGCCTTCACAATTCATCCATATAAGATTAACCATTTTGTACTTTGAGAGTGTTGATAGAGATAATAAGATGATATTTAATATAGTATACTTGAAAAACGTAATAAAAAGTGGTAGAATAAACATAATACTGAAAATTAATATATAAAATTATATATCCAATGGCGACATTTATATTATTGCCATCTATTTCATATGGAGAAAAAGAGTGGGTGAAAAATTATATTATATACTAAAAGTAAATCCGTTACTCAAAGGTTTTGCAAGAATTGTTAATATAGATGGTGTCTTATCTGAAGATTATAAACATATATTCGGTGACAAGAATGATTCTGAATGTATCTTTGATGATTGGAAAATGGTAGGAGAAGACATTAAAAAAGCATTTAAAGAATATGAGCAAGAAACGACATCCTCATCCACCAGCTAATATAACTCGCCCTCCCGTAAAACGTGATACTCGGGAAATTGTTGCCAAAGGATTTTCAGGTCCTATCCCGCCACCAGATATTTTACAAGGTTATGAAGTAATTTGTACAGGAGCAGCCGACCGTATTATTCTAATGGCGGAAAAACAGGAAAAACATAGACATGAAATGGAAAAGAGAGGGCAAAAAGGTTTGTTTATTAGTGAGTATTTAGGGGCTATTTTTGCTTTTTTGGTTTGTGTTTTAGCAATAGGTGGTGCTGTTTTTTGTATAATTAAAGGACATTCTATAACTGGAACTATTATTGGTTCTTTTCCTCTTGCTTCAGTTGTTTATTATTTTGTTCTCGGTCGTGGTTCTTATTCTTCTAAGTCTTCTAGAAATGACCGTTGATCTCCACCTTCAGGAAAACCTCATACTATCTCCTCTAACATCACTTTCCTTATCTGGTCTGTTAAAGATATAACCACCAATCAAATTGTGACAAAATCATCAGGCCAAAAAAGTGATAAATAACATCATTGTCAATAAAATCAACGTGTTACAGGTATTAAGTGGTGTCAAAAAAAATGATAAATGTCACCATTTTCGTCACTTTTTCCTGAAATCCTCTACATTCTGCTATATATTTATATATATCTTCGAAAGTGGGGAGAGGATTGGCACGCAAAAAGACACCAGCTATCATTAAAAAAATATTTGAATATGACAATTACAGGTCATTTTTGCGTGATTTCTTTGATGAGCAGAAACATATAAGAACATCTCTTTCCAAGCGTTATTTTGCTAAAAGAGCGGGTTTTTCCAGCCACAGCCAGATTTCCCACCTTATTGCCGGCCGCAGGAATATCACAAAGAATACAATGGATCAGTTTTTAAGCATTCTCGGCCTTGAGGGCAAGGCAGCGGAATACTTTGTTACTCTCGTAAGCTTTAATCAGGCTAAAAGTATTCAAGAGAAGGAAGAGTGTTATAAAACACTCAACTTAATCAGGCAGAAGATTAAATATTACAAGCTGGATAAAAAGCAGTATAAATATTTTGAGAAATGGTATTACCCGGTGGTGAGGGAAATCGCAGTCTATTATAATTGGGAGGATGATTATAGAAAGCTTGCACGTAGTGTTGATCCTGCAATTTCTGTTGAAGAGGCGAAGGATGCTGTCAAGACGCTGGTTGAGCTTAATATGATTACTAAAAATGGTGATGGAAGATACGTGCAGGTTGATAATGTGCTCTACCCGGGAGATGTGCCGTCATTTTCCTATAAAAAAGCACGCCGCGATATGATCATGCAGTCGATCGATGCGGTCGAGCGGCTTACCCCTGATGAGCGTTACTTTTTCAACTGTACCCTTTCACTGAGTGAGGAGAGTTTTCAGAGATTGAATGAGCTGATAAGGAATTTTGAGAAGGAATTTGAGTCGATTTTCATTACTGAAGACAACACGCAGATTAAAAAAGTGCACCAGTTTAATCTTCAGTTTTTCCCGGTATCAAAAGATCTTGACGGAGGGGAGGAGTCATAATGATCAGATATCTGGGATTGATTACCGTTGTAAGTATGCTGTTGATACGATGCTCCAGCGGTCCGGCACCGGTAGCGGGCGGCACGGTTATACCGAACCTGATTGTCGGCAATGTAGTCTATGAGGATTCACGGCCTGCAATCGGTAAAACAGTCAGGGTAAAGAGTATTATTATCACGCCGGACAGTGACAGTGCTTTCATCGATACAACCGCAGTCACTGATGAGAGCGGCAGATATGAATTCGGATGTATTCCAAAAGGAAAGTATGTCATTTCCTGCGATGATACCGCAGCAGGCTTGTCCTCGGTTATTTCAAAATTCGAGAGAAAGACCGATTCAACTGTTGTTGCCGGCAATATGATTCTAAGATCCAAAGTGACGTTAATCGGAAGAGTATTGACGGAGGAGGGAATTTCGAAAACCAATATTCAGGTATTTATCCCGGGTATTTCAGAGAGAGTGTTTGCCGATTCCAATGGGATCTATACCTTGCCGCTGATACCGCAGGGACATTATGAACTCGCCATTATATCAGGTAATACTATTAATTTTCTGCCGACAACTATAGAGAATGTAACCCAGGCAACCGTGTATATGAAAGATGTCAAGATTGAACTGCAGGGGAGCAATCTTGACGATTACAGTTTTTATGATCATGATTTTGATTACTCATATTCGATACTGCCCATCGGGTACAAGGTCGGTAATGAGCCAATCTGGTATCTGAATAAAAATTTTACCGGGCCAAAATATTTTGCGGTGATTGATGAGGTCCTCAAGGAGTATAATCCGAAGTATACTATGCTTTTTGTTGTCGGTTCGGATGCTGTATGGTTAAGTGATGTCACTCTGGTAAGCAGGCTTGAAAAAGAGATGGCTTTTTCGGTTTTTGTATTCGAGCATAATAAAGTCTCAATCAGTGACACTGCGGGGATGGATATTATCTATATGTCCTCAAGCATCCTGGCGGATACCCTGCTGGCCCACGCCATGCTCCGTGATGTGCATCAGCCGATTGTGTCAAGTGAAGATAATTACTTTCCCTATCTAATGATCACCGATTCAACAGAGGATAAACATTTTGGTGATATAAAATCGGATAGTTACATTAAAGTGGTAAATCCTGATCATTTTATTGCATCCGGCTTAAACGATTATGTTCAGGTTCTGTTTGATGAAGGATGGGTGAGCTGGGGTAAACCTGTTGGTGATGTTGAAATTATAGCGATATATCCGGGATCTGAAGATGATATAAAAGCCTTGATTTTCTGTTACGACAAGGGCGATGAAATGTTTGATCATTATCTTGCTCCGGCCCGCCGGGTAGGTCATTTCTTCACCCATACAAAATACACTGTCCGTAATCTCACTGAAGAGGGTTGGCAGATGTTCGCAGCATGTGTTTTATGGGCACTTGAAGAAACAGGAGATGGAATTATATCCAGGAAGTAATGAAATTGAGAGGGAAGTTTAAGAAGTAGAGCGGTAAATATAATTGTCCCATTGGGAGAGGGAGGGACACAGTATGAATAAACTTCTGTTTTTAAGTGGTAGTATCATTATCATTTTCATCACACCGATTCATACTGAATTAGTGTTGTTTAAGTAGAGAGAGGGGAGGGGGAGAAAAATCTACGGGCAATGCTAAATGAGAAAACGTCGATGTAGATAATGCACCGACAACCTGTCGTTTCGGGTACTCAAGGGGGGGGATCCGGAACGACTTTTTTATTGAGAGATGGTTGTCAATCAAGGGCCGTAAAGCTATTTTACATAAACCAGATTATCACCGTTAAAAGGAGAAATTTTCATGAGTGATGTAAAGTTATTGTTCGGCCCGATGCGTCTGCCTTTTCTTATTCTGGCCCCAGCCTGTGTCCTGCTGGGGTTGGGTACTGCTTTATGGTCTCAGGGGCAGGTTAATTATTTCTATTTCGCACTTGCATTGATCGGTGCGGTTTCCGCGCATATCAGTGTGAATGCGTTTAACGAGTATTTTGATTTTAAGAGCGGCCTGGATGCAAAAACAGAAAAGACGCCGTTCAGTGGCGGGAGCGGTACATTACCGGCTAATCCGCAGTTGGCAAAGCAGGCATTCATGACCTCAACAGTCTCATTTGCGGTTACCGGTGCTATCGGTATTTTTTTCCTCTATGTCCATGGTATTGCCCTCCTTCCTCTCGGTCTTCTCGGCTTATTAATTGTTGTAGCATATACACCCTTCATGACCCATAATCCAATCCTGTGCCTGATTACTCCGGGACTGGGATTCGGCCCGTTAATGGTCATGGGTACCGATTTTGTCCTCACGGGCAGGTATTCCTGGACCGCATTTGTCGCGTCACTGGTACCATTCTTTCTTGTCAACAACCTGCTCCTGCTGAACCAGTTCCCTGATGTCAAAGCAGATAAAAGTGTCGGCAGAAGAAATTTTCCGATACTTATCGGTGCCCGCGCAAGCAGTATTATCTATGGCCTGTTTCAGGCACTCGCCTTTGTCGCTATTGCACTGGGGACCTACTTCAACTATCTGCCGCGATTCAGCCTGCTCGGTTTGCTGTCACTCGTTCTTGCAGTACCTGCGGTGATCGGTGCATACCGTTTTGGGGAGGACATCAAGAAACTGATGCCTTTTTTAGGCATGAATGTGATCGTTAATATCGCGACACCGATACTGGTTTCCGTCGGACTGTTCGTTGGATAAGTATAAAAGAATTGCCGCACTATTTACTTCATAGTACACTTAAGATGAAGCCTCACGTTAGATGAGAGGCGGCACTTCATTTTAGGTCCTTCTGATGGGTCAATTGAAAGTAAAAGAGAAAGTACTCATTCTGATCGGTATAACCGTATTTGTGCTGGCAGGCTTTCTTATCTATTATACGGTAAATCCTTTTGGTTCCGGATTCAGCAAAGATACTACCCCGGCTGATACAATCGCCACCCGTTCGGCAAACCAGGACTCCGCTTCATCCACACGAAGCGATACGGGACCGCTTGAACAACAGACGATCATTATTGAAAATGTGCAGAACAATAAACAGCTCGCTGAAATTCTGGATATTATCGAGACCTACTCCATTGAGAATGAGATCAGGGATTTGAAGATCAATTGTATTAAGCAGGAAAGTACCGATAGCCTGCCGGAAGTTGAGGAAACAAAATAGTTAAACAACGGCTTAATGAAGTGAAGTTAAAATTGTCTGTTAATTTATAGAATTAATCGAAACCTTATTTTTATCCTTAAAACCTCAGTAGAATATGAAAATCAACTAAATATTTAAAACCTTATTACCTGCTATGACTCAAGTTAATGATGTGTAATATATTCGCGAAGAGCCTTATTCACTGATTCAGAATCCGGGAAATACTTCTTAACATCAGGATCAAGCATAATTGAACCGTCGTCTTGCGTAAAATGATGCTCTTCAATCGATCCACCTCTTTTTGTAATCTTTATCGTATGCTCCTTTCGGTACTGCCTGTAGTGCTTACCCCGAACGCCACTTGAAAAATCATATTCACTTCGCATTTCATTCACCTCATTAGAATCATCTTTTTTCTTCATAATTTTTTCGTTCCTTCCCTTTTGCCTCCCTGCTGCTGATAATTCTTATACTCTCACCCTTCTCTGTATAAGATACAATTATCTTCATCTCCCTTCGCGTCCTTGTCGTCTTTGCGAGAGAATATTTTTTATTGTTAATTTTGTGTTTTGCATTAACCACTTTGAATTTATCTTCATCTCCCTTTGCGTCTTTGCGCGAGGATATCTTTTAATTGTTAATTTTGCAATTTACATTAACCATTTTTCAATTATCTTCATATCACGTTGAGCATGTGCG
>CBDVBE010000028.1:0-27012 GCA_965372145.1 uncultured bacterium
AATACCAGAAAAACCTGGGATTTTTATGTGTAGCAAGCGTGGGATTCTACACCATGCCTCTATTTGTCCAAAAACACTGGATTCCCGCTAAAAACATGCGGGAATGACGGGAGAAAATACAATATGGAGGACACAATATATAGTAGGTACTGGAGTCAACTGCATACCCATGTTAAATATTTAACGTATGCCACGCAAAGCACGTTTAATTGTACCGGGTGCGGTGTATTATATGATGGGGCGGTGTATCGAACACTATCAGTTGTTTTCTGATGATGCAACGCGAGATTTTTAAAGCCGGACAGATTACAGATTGCTATTTGACTATTTTGCCACCGTCCCGGAAATACCGGAAATACGATGAAAAAAAAGTAAAAAAAATAAACCTTTTTTTACTTTATACCGACTACATAGCTGAGAGAGGATTATACGATCTTCTATTTGAGTGGGGGAAATCCGATTTTAAAAAAAAATGCTCTGTCTTAACTTGCTTTATTGTCGTTTTAACCCTCTTAGGAATAGTGGTTGTTCCCTCAAATAGTGCGTTAATCCACAAAGAGCGGCGTGAACTTGCTATTCGAAGAAGAATTCCCTAGTAATGACAATATTCGTTAAAATTTAATGCAGCAAGTAAGACAGAGCTTAACCTATATACATATTATATAATATATACAAAAATCCCGATAATTGTAATTTTAATTTAATTTTCATATATATTGTATGCTGTTTTCGCAATCACCTCCGTTTATTGTGGTTTGTTAGTAGCACATCCCCCGGCGATTCTTCCTATGTATCAATTATGAAATGTTATTGTAACATTGTTCCTTTCTCTATGCAACATTTTCCCAGTTAGTTAAATAAGAAAATTAAAAATAATTAAAATTAATCAGTCGCATTATTTAAATTTTTACAGTGAAAAAAAATTTCCATGCTTGTTCCCGGGAATATATAATTCGTATTTCTGCACTATTTATTTTATACTATTGAGTATGTTTTTTTATTGCATGTTCTTAGTCCCGTTAGGGACGGAATATTTATAGCACGAATATATCAACATCACACCCAGTTCCGTAGGAACGAAATATGGAGGCTCATGGCAAACACATATACTGAAAGATATAAGATAAATATTCCGTCCCTAACGGGACTGGGGGCTGTTTGAGGTATTGTTTTGCTATATATATTATGTCCCTAACGGGACCAGTAAGAGATTAGAATAGAAACGCAAATTTATGAGGTGGAAATGAGTACATTCGTTGTTGAAGGAAGAAAGAAGCTTTCCGGTACGATTGCGGTGTCCGGGAATAAAAATGAGGCGTTGCCGCTTATTGCAGCGGCCCTGTTATGTGATTCACCGGTGACCTTTACCAACGTTCCTGATATTGGGGATGTGCGGGATATGCTAGCTATTGCGGCTGAGCTTGGCGCATCGGTTTCACCTGTGGTTGACGGTTCTGTTACCATTGATGCATCGAAAATATCAACATCACTCCTTCCTTTAGAGCTTTCAAGTAAGATACGTGGCTCAATTTTATTTGCTTCTGCACTGCTGGTACGCACCGGCAAGGCAATTCTTCCTCAGCCCGGAGGCGATACCATTGGACGGCGGCGTATTGATACGCATTTTTATGTGTTTCAGAAACTGGGTGCTGCCATGGAGGTCAAGCGTGAGCGGATAGGAGAGGCCGGAGAGTGTTTCACTTATATTCTCAATGCGGCAGGAGGACTTACCGGCACAGAAATCTATCTGGATGAAGCTTCTGTGACAGCGACGGAAAATGCCCTTATTGTTGCAGCCGGGGCCAAGGGAACCACCGTAATTGCAAATGCGGCTTCAGAGCCACATGTGCAGGGCTTGTGCCGTTTTCTGGAAAAATTGGGTGTTGCTGTCGAGGGAACAGGATCAAATATTTTAACGGTTCACGGCACCGGTTCGTTGAAGGCTGCTGATCATGAAGTCAGCAGCGACTATATAGAAGCCGGTTCTTTAATAAGCCTCGCTGCTGCAACTGATTCGGATATTACCATCAGCAATATCGATACCCGGTTCATGCGCATGATTCTGTTTCAGTTCGAACGGATGGGTATACAGGTTGACATCGATCAATCAAAGAAGATGATTCATATTTCGGATAAACAGGACCTTACCATTCGTAAGGATTTGGGCGGAGCAATCCCCCGCATTGAGGATAGCCCGTGGCCGGGTTTTCCTGCAGACCTGATGTCGATAATGCTGGTTACTGCGACCCAGTCAGCGGGGACCTGTCTGATACATGAAAAGATGTTTGAATCACGCCTCTTTTTTGTTGATAAGTTGATCAGCATGGGTGCCCAGATCGTTCTGTGTGACCCACACCGTGCCGTTGTGGTGGGTCCTTCTCAACTGTATGGCGCACAGATCAGTTCACCCGATATCCGGGCGGGTATGGCACTCCTCATCGCCGCACTTGCCGCAGAAGGGGGCAGTGTGATCCACAATATCGATCAGATTGATCGCGGTTACGAACGGATTGATGAGCGTCTCAGAGGACTGGGCGCTGAAGTATCACGAATAAGCCGCCGCAGAAGAAGCAATGATCAGCCCCTCCTTCGAGGAAGCGATTCATGAGATTTCCTGGGCTGTGTGGTCTGGCAGTGCTTGGTATACTGGCCTGCGCTTCGTCGATTAAGGAATTCTATCCGGATTCCTATTTCAAGGAAGATGGTATCTATCAGAATAAACCTCTGAGCTTTTCCTTAGCATTTGAGGGGAGTTGGAATATTTTTACTGATCCGAATAATATGGTGCGTTCTCTGAAACAGCTTGCTGTGGATCATCAGAAAGAGGGAAGGGAATTGCTGTTTGTCGGTACAACAGCAGATGGCCTTCAGGGAGTACGGGGTATTGCCCTTAACCTCAATGCATCAACAGAAGAGTATGCCGAGATGTACAGAAATATAAAGACTACCAACAATGAAGCGATAAGTGCCGATTCAGGATTGGTTGCCGTTATGGCAAACAATATTCCGATGGTCAGATGGAGCTATACTGAATATGGCCACCAGTTTGTTGAATTCTTTTTTACAATTGATACCTACAATATCCGTATTGCTTTCTGGGCAAAGCCTATTTTTTTCAGACGGTTTTTGCCGGTCTATTTTGCAATAATGTCTTCGATAGAGTTGATCAACCGGTTTTGACCATAATAAAAAAGCCACCCTATTGGGTGGCTTCAAAATTCACATCGTTGCCTGAGAAAAGTATTAACGTTTGAAATCCATCTTCAGGTCATGGAACGTGATAAACCGGTCCTGGCTGCCGTCGGTAATAACGGAATCGTAAGTCCCATGAACTGACTTGATCCATTTCTTCCTGCCCTTATCATCTGTTTTCAAATCCCAGAAATTCTGTTTGGCTGCTTTGAATCGTTCGATGAATAGAACGATCGTATCACCTTTTATATCATATTTACCAAACGACTGGAATTCCCAATCCTCTTTAAAATAGGGCGTACTTTTTCCGCTTTTTTTCTCAACCAGTTTTATAGAGCCGTCTTTCCTAAATGTAAAGATCTTATATTCTTTTGCATGGACTGTTTTATCTTCTGAATGTTTTGTTGCCTGGAGGCATGTCCAGGTACCGGGAATACGCGGACGCAGTTCTTCAGCGCGTTCCTCATCAGACTTCAGTTTGGGGATATAGGCGACAAAATCATTGATATACGCTTCTGCCTGTAGCAGCCAGTTGAGCTGTATAAAAGAGTCAATAACTCCCATCAGGCTGTCAGCGTGTTTTTTATGCAGGCCGGTAAGATGCGCCGTTGCCTGGTTGATATGCTGTTTCTGCTGCTGAATCCATGGTTTGAGTCGATTCATGTTATCTTCATACTGAGCTTCAGCCTGGGCAATAAGTATCCGCATTGAATCAGAGGACATCTTTGCAAGGCCTACATTACCGCGCTGTTTTGCATCTTTTGCCTGATAGAGAAAAACTTTCGCCCGTGAAAGAGAGCTGTCCGGTACCCCTTTTTCAGATAACGCCGTTACCCTTTTTTCTGCGTCTTCCAATGCTCTTTTACTGACGCCGCAGCTTATCATCATGATACATAAAAATGTACAGAGAGAAAAAACAATAACTTTTTTCATAGTGTACCCTCCGCTCCCTGATGAGAAATGGGTTTATTAACTATTATTTATTATGTTCTTGTAAATAAAAACGTAAAAATATGGATTGAGAACCAATTAATACGAAATTTTAATATAGTATATACTACATAATGTAACTAAGTCTTTTTTAAATTTCAGGAAAAGATTTTCAATAACGTGGTTATTTGTTCATAACCTGTAAAAAAATACACATCATGGTGTATAAAGAATGGTGTGTATGTAACGGTTGCTTTCCGGTGATATATCAATACTGCTGGTCAGGCTGTTCATAGGGTGTTTCGGTGTCTTCAGCAGGTTTGGTCGTGTCTGCCGGTGCCGGGGCTTCCGTCTTGTCAACCTGCTTTTCCGAGCTGCTCTTCAACGAGCCGAATTTGTTGTATATCAGATCAAGGCCGAATTCGAATCCCTTGTATTCTTCATCACGGCCGGCAGTGTACTGCTGGCGGAGAATACCAAAATGCAGCGCCGTTTCAAATGCATTATCAAGAAAGGTGGCGCCAATACAGAAACTGATGTTTGTGGTAGTAAGCTGGTTTTTTATAACCTCCCAGGGACGGTAGCGGTTTAACTCGACGTTCAGGTCCGAAGCCGAATTATTAAACATTGGATACATGTGTTTGAACGCCTGTGAACGGTATGGTGATGTTAAGTCATTATCCTTCATGAAAAGAAATCCAAATGTGAAATAGAGTCCTGCGGCATCAGGCATACCAAGCGCGGGAATTTCATTAAAGTTGGTGGTAAAACCAACACCAAATCTGCTGTATCCTTTTGTGTCCGGTACTTCATCTTTATACGCAGAGAGTTTATCACCCGTAACATCAAGTGTAAGTGTGTTGAAGCTGTATTCCAGCCAGATCGTTGTAATTTCTTTCATCCACCATGAGCTGCCGATACCAAACCTGAATGATTTGGTGTCCCATTCATAACCGGATTGATCACCATCGTAGTTGATAGGATAGTTATCGCCGTTTGGTTTCATATGTTTATATCTGGAGTGCCAGTAACCCAGTTGCACCGCAGGGTCAAAACGGAGGATGTCATTAATCCGGATGTTCCAGAGATGCTGCATATGCCAGGCAATACTGTCGCTGACAATAGGATCAGCATCAGCCCCTTCATTGTATTCTGTAATAGGATGCTGAGTATTCTCTATGTTAAAAATGAAAGGCTTCTGGGTATAAACAAAATTGTTATGGGAGTAAGTGTAACTCATATTAGCTCTGTAGGGCAGGTCATCCATGCCGATATCAAGCGCGATATTGATTTCCGGCAGTTGAAGCCATGAAAAACGTTCCTGCGGCAATTCCTGATCTTCTTCGAGAAACAGTGTATCCACATACCCGGCCGCGTGTCCAAAGACATTGAGCAAGACCGCCTCGTGAAGCTTGAAACCAATGAACAGGCCGACTTCATCGCCACCCATGAGGATTCTTTTATTACCGTTTTCGCTCCACTCTTCCCGGCCATAGTATCCCTGGCCGCAAATGCCTACTTGAAACCTGCCGTCTTCAATCTGTCCCATAATAGACAGGCCAAACCGATGAAGCGGCATGTTCGGATACTCACCATCATCATTTATTTCTGTGGGATTGATAGTATAAAACATATCCAGAAAAACCACTCCGGGTTGGCCCACACGAATATAGGGCGCTAATATCCCATTGAAAATGCGAGTTGAATCCATATTATTGATATCGGTAAATTTAACTCGACGATAACCAAAATTGAGTGTTGTTACGGCCTTCTGTTTTTCAAAAATACCAAGAGGAATCCGTGCATGATCCCAGGTGTTATATCCAGTAATATCGGTAAATGAACTGGAAACAGTGCTCAGCTTTCGAACACTAACATCAGTAGCAAACCTGTCTTCCTTATATGAGCTTGCCTGTGCAATGATGACGATACTGAGTATACATACTATAATCAATAGAGGTCTCATAGGTACTCCTGTGAAAACTTGTATTTGCCCCCTTATATACAAATAAAATTTTGAATAGTGTTTTAAAATAACATTTAGACCGGCGTAAGTATTAATTTTATAGGTCTTCTTTTATAAATTTGATACATTATAATTGCTATAAACAGAATTAAAGGATGAATATGGTAAGTCAGAAATTAACAGTTGGACAAGCGATTTCGGGTTTTGAGGTTGAACGAATTGAGGATATTCCTGAATTACGGTCAGAGGCAGCTATTTTTATTCATCAGAAAACCGGGGCACGGGTTTTACACCTGTTCAATGAGGACCCCAATAACCTCTTCTGTATCTGTTTCCGCACACCGGTATATAACAATACCGGAGTACCGCATATTCTCGAACATTCCGTATTAGCAGGATCAACCAAGTTTCCGCTGAAGGATCCGTTTAAAGAAATGCTGAAAGGATCGCTGCAGACTTTTTTAAATGCGATAACCTATCCTGATAAGACCATGTATCCCGTCTCCAGCCAGGTAGAGAAAGATTATTATAATCTTGTGGATATTTACTGTGATGCGGTGTTTAATCCACTACTCACAGAAATGACCTTTGCTCAGGAGGGATGGCATTTTGATCTTGAGAACCTTACTGATCCGGTCTCTATAAAAGGTATAGTGTATAATGAGATGAAGGGGGTCTTTTCTGATTTCCGTAGTCATGTCGCGCGTAAAACAATGTCGGAACTGTTTCCCAAAACAACCTACTATTATGAAAGCGGCGGTGAACCGGAACATATCACCGGCCTCAGTTATGAACAGTTCAGAGAATTTCATGAACAGTATTATCATCCTTCAAATTCCTTTACCGTGCTGTATGGAAACATCTCTTCAGAAAAGACATTAACATTTCTCCAGGATAAATTCCTTTCATCATTTGACCGTCGCGAAGTCAACTCAGACATACAACTCCAGCCGGTGTGGGACGAGCCGCGGCGGATACAGTTTTCAGCGCCGGCGTCTAAAGAGGATGACGGTACCGCAAGCGTGATTGTCTCATGGCTGTTTGGGACATCATCAGATCCGTTAACCGCGCTGTTAGGGCGCATCTTTTCTCATTATCTGTTCGATAATGAGAGTTCACCGTTACGGCGTGCACTGATCGATTCGAAGTTAGGAGAGGATCTTGATGATATGTGCGGATTTGAAGGCGACCTCGTGCATGGGATGTTCTGCGCCGGGCTGCGAAAAACTAAACCCGGGCAGGCAGATGCTGTCCGTAACCTTATTTTTAATACACTTACCAGGGAAGTTGAGAAAAAGCTGGATGCAGATCTGCTTGAGGGATCGATCCGTCAGATCGAATTCAGGCTTCGGGAGATAACTGATGGCGGCCATTTTCCCTATAATCTGAAACTCGCGGAACGGGCTCTGCGATCATGGATTTATAATGGCGATCCCCTTGCACACTTAAAATTTGAAGAACCTCTACAAACGATAAAAAAGAAAAAAGGTGACGGTACCGAATACTTCGCGGAAAAAATGCGTGAGCTGCTCATTGACAATACGCATAACCTGATGTCTGTTATTGTTGCCTCCTCCGAAATGGGCGAACAGCTTGGTAAAAAGAGCGAAGAGCAGGCTGCATCATTAAGTAAAGATTTTAAGGAGGATGACAGAAAACTGTATCA
Organism: uncultured bacterium; assembly: GCA_965372145.1. Classification (GTDB taxonomy): domain Bacteria; phylum Fibrobacterota; class Chitinivibrionia; order Chitinivibrionales; family JANQEN01; genus CBDVBE01. The sequence continues at coordinate 7,755 of CBDVBE010000028.1, forward strand.
TGTCTTGACAAAAAATCTTCTGGAGGAGCAGAAGAGCCGGCCATCACCGGAAGATCTCGCAACACTGCCGAAACTCAGCAGGGAGGATATTCCTCTTGAGAATGAAAAAGTGCCGACAAAGCTTGAAACAATCAAGGGGATTCCACTTTATACCCATCCCCTGTTTACAGCAGGTATTGTGTATCTTGATATCGCCTTTGACCTGTCCGTGATACCTGCGGATGTGCTGCCCTATTTTCCTCTCTATTCCGAGTTGTTAACACGATGCGGCGCTGCCGGGTGTTCTCCGGAGGAGATGGCAAAGAGGATTTCTCTTGCAACCGGTGGTATATCCGGCTCAGAAATGTGTACCACGCGTTTCGGTACTGATGATGAGCTTGTATTTAAATGTTTTTTCCATGGGAAAGTGCTGCCGGAGCGGTTTGATGAAATGATCGCTATTTTCAATGACCTGTTCAACAAACCGGAGCTGGATAATGATAAACTGCTGCATGATATTCTTTTTGAGATGCGGAATGATCTTACTGGGGCAATTATCCGAAGCGGGCATAATTTCGCCGTAGCGAATGCAGGTTCCCGTCTCATTAAATCCCGCTATATTGATGAAATTCTGGACGGGGTGTCCCAACTGCGTTTTCTCGATACTCTTATTAAGAAAGATGAGATGCGGTCGGTTGCCGACACCATGGCCCGGTTACATGATTTGGTAATAAATAAGAAAAAATGTATTATGTCAACGACCTGTGAAGAGCCTGGCCGATATATGAAAACCCTGAGTTCTTTTATACATACCCTGCCGGAAACTGATCATGAGGATGCGCCTATTGCCTTTGATCCGGAACCGGCGGGAAAACCGCTTGGTATTGAAATAAGTTCATCGGTAAATTATATGGCACGGTCATGGAAGCTTGATACACTGACCCCGGAAGCCATGGGGCAGTTCTATCTTCTCTCGAGAAATCTTTCAACCGGATTTCTGTGGGACAAGGTGCGTGTTGAAGGCGGCGCTTATGGCGGCATGGCATTAACGTCGAGTTCCCATCCGGTGTTCTCCTGTGCGTCGTACCGTGATCCAAATCTATCCCGTACCCTTGAGAATTTTACCGCAGGGTTGAAGACCGTTATTGAAAGTGTTACTGATGAAGAGGTCGATCAGGGTGTAATCGGTGCCATTGGCCGGATGGACCAGCCGCTTAGCCCGCACGGCAAAGGCTTTGGCGAAACTCTTGCGCTGCTCTGCAACCGCACGGAAGAATCCCGCCAGCAGGTACGGGAGGCTGTGCTGCACAGTTCTGCCGCAACATTGAAACAACGGGCCGGGCAGATACTTGACATTAAAGAGAGTGCAATCACGATTTTCGGCAGTTCCAGCGCGTTTGATGATGCAGAGAAAGATGGCGTTTCGTTTATACGGGAGCCGTTGCTGGAGGATAATGGAGTAAAATAATTAATCCGGGATTATACTATTTATGGCTTTAGAAATTGATCTCAAAGGACACATAGCTCTGATAACCGGCGCATCAGGCCAGCTCGGCCGGGTCATGGTTCGCACTCTTGCTGATAGTGGTGCTGATATTGCCATTCATTATCATACCAACAGGAAAAAAGCCGGGGAATTAAAAAAGGAAGTTGAAGAGAAAGGCCGCAGGGCGTGTATTGTTTCCGGTGATGTCGGTTCCTTTGAAGCGATTTCCTTCATGCAGAAACAGATTAAGGAAAACCTGGGTGTTCCGGATATCATTGTAGCGAATGCGGTATCCCAGATATTGCCGTGGAAACCGCTTCTTAAAGAAGAAATTGCTGATTATGAGGACCAGTTCCGCAGTTGTGTGTTGCATAATGTATTCCTTGCAAAGGTGTTCATCCCGGCCATGATCAAGCATAAATGGGGGAGATATATTGGTATTAACACCGAATGCGCCATGCAGGCCGACAAGACACAATCAGCATACGCTTCGGCAAAACGAGGTATGGATGGTGTGTTACGTGTTCTCGCCAAAGAGATCGGCGAACATCAGATTACGGTAAACCAGGTTGCCCCCGGCTGGACTGTCAGTGAAAAGGACCGGAGGGCCCGTACGATATTTCAGAGAAAATATCAGTCTACAGTTCCCCTTCGCCGCCGCGGAACCGATCAGGAGATAGCCAATGTTGTGGCATTCCTGGCGTCTGATCTCGCCAGTTTTATCACCGGCGCCTATATTCCGGTGTGTGGTGGGAATGTTATGCCTGCTATTTAGTACTTGTTAAAAATTATCGTTGTAACTCGTCCTCGTCCTCCTCCTCGTCCTCGAAAATTTAATTGATTTAAGCGACAGGGGACGATTTTCTTAATTTTGAACAGAAACTATTTAGGGATTTGCAGGTTGTTATACAGGTTATAATTCTCCCGATCAAAACAGACAAAGTAAACCTTTTCAATTTCCTCGTGGTTCTCAAGAAAGCTCTTTACCATTTTCACAGCAATAGCCGCGGCCCTGTCTTTCGGGAATCCATACACCCCGGTACTGATATTGGGAAAGGCGATTGTTTTACAGGTGTTTTCAACTGCCACTCGAAGAGAATTAGTATAGGCATTTGCCAGAAGGGTTTCTTCATTGTTGTTTCCACCGCGCCATACCGGGCCGACCGTATGGATCACCTGCTTTGCCGGTAAATTGTAGCCCTTGGTTATTTTTGCTTCTCCGGTTTCGCACCCGTTGAGCGTGCGGCATTTTGCAAGAAGCTGCGGTCCTGCGGCGCGGTGAATAGCGCCGTCCACGCCACCGCCGCCTAATAAAGATTTGTTGGCCGCGTTGACAATTGCGTCAACATCGAGTTTAGTAATATCGCCCTGGGTTATTTCGATTTTATTCATAATAACGATCCTTTTTCAGGTATCTAGATCCATTTGTCATATTAAAATTACATTGTCACATTGAGCGAAGTCGAAATGTGATTCAAAATAACAGTTTATGTGCTCACTAGAATCTAAGTTTAATTCTAATTGAATTAGTTCAAAAAGACTTGTAATAAATTAATATATAATAAAATAGGTTATATTATACTGCTCACTAATTGTGAGCACTTATATCATTTTTCTATAGACAGCAAACCACAAAAGGAATATATTTATAAGTAGAAAGGAAAAAGGCCATGCCTGACATCTTCGCCTATCTTGATTACCGCCAGTTTCTCAATGATATCATTGCGGAACGGAAAAAGGAGAATCCCCATTTCTCCCTGCGGTATATCTCGCAAAAAGCAGGTATTAAATCAATGGGGTTTCTTTCCATGGTGCTTAAAGGGGACAGGAATATTTCCGAGAAGCTGATCATTGAACTTGCACGAATCCTGAAATTAAACAAGAAAGAGCGGCACTATTTCAGGTCACTGGTCTATTTCAACCAGGCACAGTCGCATAGTGAGAAGAGCCATTTCTATCAGGAGATACTCTCTTTACAAAAGGGCCCGGTGCGCACCGTTACCCAGAATCAATATGCCTTTTATGATACATGGTACTATGCTGCAATCAGGGAATTGGTCGCCATCTACGAAATCACCGATGAAAATTACGAGATGTTAACCGGTGTGCTTAAACCAACTATAAAATCGAATGAAATAAAATCTGCCCTTGCATTGCTCACCGGCCTTGGCCTGATTAAAAAGACAAAAAAGGGCGTGTACAAACGGACCGATGCGGTGATTACCTCCGGGGCCTCTGTGGTTAAACCATTCGCGATCCGGAATTTCCAGCTTGCAACGTTGGGTCTGGCTAAAACGGCGTATGAGCGTTTCTCCCGTGATGAGCGGGAATTATCAACACTTACCATGAGTATCGATAAAACGACCTATTCACTTATACAGAAAAAAGTTGCAAAACTTCGTTTGGAGATTATGGAACTTGCCCGTTCGGTGCAGGAGCCCGAGCAGGTATACCAGTTGAATATGCAGCTATTTCCACTCTCTGGGAAAAAAGAAGGGGCTGATTCATGAAGAAGTGCTTTGCTTATATTATTTGCATACTAGGTATTGTCGGCATGTTTTATAGTTGCGGAGTCGGTCCCGAGGCTGATACCGGTGGCGCATCCGAAACCGTGGCTATTATTATTACCGATTCAGCTTTTTATGGCCAGGCTACAATAATTACCGAGGACAATGAAAGCTTGGTAAATCCCTATGTCACTGTCAGTCTTTATGAAGCGGATTACCTGCCCTTCTTTTCCGGGACGATTAATAATTTTACCAACTCCACATCGAGTGATTCAAATGGCGAATTTGCTTTTAATCATAAAGGGATTGGGTATTATAACCTGTACGCAAAAGATGTTGTGTCTGGAAAATCCCTGTTTTTTGATAGTATTGAAGTTCTGCAGGGGAAACTTGATACAATTGAAACACAGTTTAATGAAACCGGGGGCATTACCGGCACCATTTTTGTCGTTGACAGCATCTCCGGCGATACCGTGAATGCCGATGATCATTATGTTTTTATCATGGGCTCACCGTTCCTGGCATTAACTGATTTACAGGGGGCGTTTTCATTAGATACCCTGTCCGAAGGCAGTTATACGATAAGATCAATAACTGCAGCACCGGAAACTTCGTGGGTAAATATGGATTCTCTGATAAATACTATTGTCAGTAAAAAGGGTAAGAAAGCATCTGTTCAGCCGGGAGATACACTGGAAGATATTAATATTTACTTAATGCAATAATCAATTTGAGAGAAGGGGAAGGTTATGAAAAAATATTACTTTCTACAGATGGTATTCGTAGTTGTTTTTTGCCAGGTTTTTACAACCTATGCGATACCGCAATGGCAGTCATTAGGCCTTGACAGCCACTCAGTCAACGATCTTGCTATCGATGACATGGGTAATGTTATTGCTGCTACTCAGTCAGGACTCTATCTGTGCTATAATGGTACGTGGTATATCATTGAGAACCAGGGGCTCTCCGCGCAGAAAGTTATCGTAACGGGTCCGACGCGTTTTGTAGCAGCGTGCGGCGATGGTACCGATTCTGATGGGTTCTATGAGTGCAATACCACTATAATTGGACCGCCTTTTTATACCATAAAACTGGTCAGTTATATGGAACGTCCTACAGCACTTACAAAGACGGATAATAGTCAGGTAGCATATATAGGAAACAGTGTGAGTATAGAATACAGTATTCTTGATACAGGTGGCAGTGGTTATATGCCGTTACAGCCGATAGATATTCCACAATATAGTTTTGGGGTTACGATGCCCTATTGCGCAGCTCTGCATGCCTATAGCCAGGAAAATTGTTTGTATGCCGGAGGATACGACCGCAGCCCGGAACCTGGCCCGAGCTATCTTCTCTGGGGACTGGACGATTCACTACAAAAAGTTACCTCGCTGAATGTCGGTGCAATAACCGAAGGAGTAATTGACTGGGGAGGAGTGAAACTATTTGTCGGCACTATTGATACCGGTATTTTCTATCGTACCCCGCCAATGTCAATGCCGCTGCAGAAGCATTCTGAAAGCCCGAACAATGAGCCGGTTGATGATATCATTATACTATCGATGTCTAATGATGCTTCACCGATGCGTGTCGCGGTGGAAAGTGGCGTCTACCGCCAGGTCGGTCTGGAATGGAGCGAAATCGGTGATATTCCAACAGAACCACAGTGTCTCGCATTTGGTCAAAATACGAATGGGTTTGGGAATGTATTGTACGCCGGGACCAATGAAGGCGTATATATTTTTGATTCTACAAATGTAGCGACAAAACAGTCTGACAATTGCCTTCCCGAAAAAAACATCTCCATTACCAATACACGGGTAAATGATGACCTCGCCATATCCTTTTCATTATTAAAACCGCAACGGATTGTCATTACCCTGTTTGATATGTCAGGTCGAACCGTTGTAACACTTGCAGATAGATACTTTGCAGGTGGGAAACACACTGTTTCCTGGACTGAGAAATCAAGTGGCAGGCGTTCTTTAAGCAGCGGTGTGTATATAGTGAGAATGCAAGCTGGAAATACCATTTACGACATGCATGTCGTTTTTACTAAATAATAAAAATCGATTACCTGGATTCACTGGCTGTACCGATTGATAAGAAGCAGATCACGAAATCCTGTCTGGGAAAAGATATTCAGGTTTCTGCTCATAATGGTATTCTGTCAATCACTTGTGCTTTTGAGCGAGCACAGGATATACAGGTGGTTATTGTCGATATGCAGGGGAGAGCTGTTTCGACACCGGTAGTATCACACCGTTCCGCAGGAAGACAGGTGCTCAGGGTAGCTATGAATAACCAGAACGGAGAAAAAATCAGTAACGGTATGTACCTGATAAAAGTATCGCTTGGCAAAAAACAATTCTATAGAAAAGTATTGCGGGTAAAATAATGTGGTCTCAAAAAGAATGATTACCAGTACAGGAGGATCAATGCAGTCATCACACATCTCTATAATCAAGTGTATTACATTCGGATCGTACCCATCCGGTTCTCGTTGATTCCTGCAGCACTCCGGGTACCGCAGGGGGAATTTATTTGAGTGACGATTCAAGCGGGGTACATGGCATGCGTGGAAAATCTCAAATCCCTGAGCGGTATGTGTATCTCGCTTCAGGCGAACCTGGAGTAGTGGTACTTGATTATAAGGTCGCTGTTTCCGGAGACGGTAACAATTTCTCATCCATGCACTTGTCAGATTGGACAAACCAGGTGCGGCTGATTCCAACCAATACAAACCTGTATATAACTCTGCCTGCGGCGATTGATCCACCTGGTATGATTACTGTTGTATCACCCAGCGGCAGGACAATTCGTTCGTTACAAATAGCATCGGAATGTAACGGGAAAAATATGGTTGTGTGGGATTTGTGTGATAACAATGGAAAAACTTTACCTGCCGGTCTTTATTTAATACATATTTTTATACAGGGGAAGTCTATAACGAAATCGTTTGTAAAATTGTAAAGGGATATGCATCCAGAGCGGACGAAAATAATGCAATCACTCTATTTTATTTTAATATTGATCTGTACAATCCTGTGCAGTAACCTGCAGGCAGACTGGAAGCAGATTGGCCTTGAAGGTATTGAAGTTACCGCTATTGATGTAGGGTACCAGGTTTCTATCGGTACAAACGGCCAGGGTGTCTACTGGTACAATGATACCAACGACCTGCTCTTCCCTCTCCAATCAGTGCTGTTGGATTCCTTTGAGTTATACATTCGTACCGTGCATTCTATTTACAGTTATAGAGGTGATTATATAATATTTGCCGGCAGTGACAGCGGTCTGATTTCCTATGTGCCCTCGTCATCTGTGCCCCAGTGGACTCGTAACACTGATATCCCCAGCGAGCCGGTTACCGCAATAACGGGACATGGGGATACTCTCTTCGCGGCGACACAAGGGGAAGTTTATCGAAGCGAGGATGCCGGACAAACCTGGAAAGAGCTTAATGCGGACAGTGTCTTACCAAGTGGGCAGGATGTGCCCGATTTTACTTCACTCGCGGTTAATACAATAAACCCGGCTCAGGTGTTCGCCGGCTCTAAGTTTTTTGGGCCCTGGTCCTCATGGATTGGTGTGCTGCAAAGCTCCGATATGGGTGAGACCTGGCAAATCCATAATGAAGGATTGGTTCCGCCGGCGATGGAAGTTCTATCACTATGTTTCTTTAATAATGGAATAGGTATTAACACTGATATCTATGCCTGTGGTACTGATAAGGGTGTTTATTATTACACTCCATTACTATCGGGCTGGCAGGAGTTAAAACCGGGTCTTTTAGACACAAAGAAAATTTATGATTTGCATGTCACCACCTATAGTAATTCAGACATCCCGGAACTCTTTGCCTGTTCTGATATCGGGGCATATCTCCTGTCAGGCTATCCACAGACATCGTTTGAAAATGCCGAATGGAAGTGGCTGGATTTTACTAAAAAAACATTTTGTGCATCATCAAGGCCGCAAACGGGCAACTATGTCAAATTCTGGTATGTCGGAACCGAGGATGGGCTCTATAAATATTTTCGGGATGAGGCGGGTATTCAGCAAAAAGATGGTCAAAGCAGTGCAAGGTTATCCGGAATTACTGTTAATTCCGTTAATAATAACATCATAATCAGTTGTATTTCAAAAAATAGTACTATTAACAAGATCTCTCTTTTTGACTCCAGGGGACGAGTTGTACTATCCGAAAGGTTCAGGGGTGAACCAGCAATATCTCTTTCTAAAGAGGGAATTATCCAGGGAACCTATATTCTTAGTATTGAAACGAATAACGGTATCGTCAGGCGAAAAGTAACCGTTGTTAAATAGCAGTATTCAATTCCTTTCACGTTGCAATACCTATCTCTTTTATTCCTTGATTCCGCAGTTGAATTGGTTCACGGGTCTTAATGCTGTTTTAATCGTCCCGATGTATACGGACTACACGGTCAAAAGTCAGTTGTCAGGAGTATGAGGATTTTGATATTTATTCTGATTACTGAGTTCTGTCTTCTGACCGCTGCTTTTAGGTTTATTTCTTTGTTCGCTGTATCCTTTCCAATTATTTTCCTAGTAATACAATATCACCTGCTAAAAATAAATAGGGGGAAAGATGAAGGAGAAACTGGATATTATATTCGGCCGCAGAAGTATTCGTTCCTATCAGGATAAAGAAATCAGTGATGAGATAGTTGACTATCTTCTCCAGGCTGCAATGGCAGCACCTTCATGTTGTTGCAAAGATCCCTGGCGGTTTATTGTTGTCAGAAACGGGGATATGCTTTCGAGAATTTCTAAGGGCCTGCCGAATGGAAAGATGCTGCCATCAGCCAAGGTCGGTATTGTTGTGTGCGGCGATCTGGATGCCGCCCATGACCGTTTGTTGAGCTATATGATCCAGGACTGTTCCGCTGCAATCGAAAATATACTTCTGGCAGCACATGCAATTGGCCTTGGCGCCTGCTGGCTTGGGGTGCACCCGCGTGAGGAACGGATTAACCATGTGAAAGAAGTTTGTGGCATACCAGAGTCGGTTATTCCTGTTGCGGTGATTGCACTCGGTTATCCGGCTGAACAGAATAAGCCGCGCACACGGTATACAGAAAAGTATGTGCATTCTGAGAAGTGGTAAATTTTCAGTATTTTATAATCGTATAACTGATAAGAACACGAAACAGAAGTCTCCTTATGGTCAGATGTTTTATACTATTAATGGCAATTGTCGGTGCGCTCGGCTGTGTCAATTCGTCTTTACAACAGCAGAATCAAGAATCCGGTGGTGACACAGCTACATTACAGGGAATCAAGGTACTTTTTCTTTCCGGCACCCATTATGAGCGCGGCTATCAGCACGGCAATCTGCTCGGTCATGCGGTCATGGATGTGTTTGACGAGGTACTAATGCAGTATATGTGCAAAGACCGGGATTCTCTCTATGACAGCGCCCGTACTTTTATGCAGAACTATTTTACCTTTGAGGAGAAATATACTTCCGAAGCCAAAGGTATGATAGCGGGTATGGATGCTGCCGGCGTTTCGCTCTATGATTCAACCCTTAACCGTGATATTGATTACTACGACCTGCTGGTTCTCAGCGGCTATGAAGAGCTCTATAACATAACCGATTTTATCTTCGGCTGTTCAAGTATATCAAGCTGGGGTGCTTCCACACAAAATGATTCCTTACTGAATGGCAAATTGATTATTACCCGCCATTGGGATTATCCCGGTATCCCGGCAATGATACGAAACCTCCTGCTCGTTGTCCACTGTCCTTCGGAAAGCGATGAGTATAACTGGGTAAGCTGCAACTGGGCAGGTATGATCGGTAGTTGCAGCGCCATGAATGAGAAAGGGCTCGGTGCGTTCCTTGACTATGGCGATTACCTCAATGAAGAGACGCCCAATCTGTCAATACATCATCCGGTATCACTCTCAATCCGAAACGGTATTGAAAGCGTTGATCACAACAGTGATGGTCTGGTAACGGTAATGGACATTTACTCTGCGATAGATAAATTTATTCCCTATTTCGGTTCACTCATCCATGTGGTCAGCACCGCCGGAAGTGACTCCTGTGCGATTATTATAGAATCCGATAATGTGTCGGGAATTACTTTACGAAATAAGTCGGAGAACACCGAAGTGCCTGGAGATAATCTGGCAGTCACGAATCACTACCGCAAACTCTACCAGCCGGCGAGCTGCACCCGCTACAGTAATATTGTTGATTCTCTGGGGACTTCGCTTGAGATTTCGACTGAGAGAAGCTGGGTATTACTGGCAGGTGCCGGAGCAAGCAGGGACTGCCGCTACTGTCTCTCCTTTATCCCCGCGCTGGGAATAATCCACTACGCGGTTACTACATTGGATGATCCGATACCTGCCTATGACCGGCCGAGCGGCCAATATAGTATGGATTTGTTGTTTAATCATTTTTAACGGATACCTGCCATTATGAAACCTCCAAAATGGACAAAAGACAACATCCCGAACATGCAGGATAAAATTGTCCTCATCACCGGTGCAAACAGCGGGCTGGGCTTTGAAGCTTCTTTGGCACTGGCTGAAAAAAATGCAACCGTGCTTATGGCATGCAGGGATACTGCAAAAGGGGAGAAAGCTGTACAAGACATCAGAGCTGTCCATGCTTCTGCCGATCTTGTACTCATGCAGCTTGATCTTTCCAGCCTGGAGTCTGTCAGGGAGTTTGCCGAAACGTGTAACCGGAACTACGATCATCTGGACATTCTCATAAATAATGCCGGTGTGATGGCTCCACCGTATAGTACGACCAGGGATGGTTTTGAACTGCAGATCGGGGTAAACCATTTCGGCCATTTTGCACTTACCGGTTTGATTCTCGATCCTTTGCTGCAGGCCCCTACCGGACGTATTGTCTCTGTTTCCAGTTTCGCTCATAAAATGGGTGATATCAGGTTTAACGATATTAACTGGAAGAAGAAGTATTCCAGGTGGCCGGCGTATGGGCAGAGCAAACTCGCAAATCTGTTTTTTACTTATGAGCTGGATCGACAGTTGAAAGGTGCCAATGCCCGTACGATTGCAGTCGCAGCTCATCCCGGTTATTCATATACAAAACTGCAGCGTTATACCGGACTATTTTCTTTTTTAAACCACCTTGTGGCGCAATCCCCGCAGATGGGTGTATCACCTATACTGTACGCAGCAACGGAATGGAATGTTGGTGGTGGACAATTCTTCGGCCCGAACGGTATAATGGAGATGCGGGGGTATCCGAAAAAGACCCGTTCCAGCAAGCTGTCATATAACCGGGACATTGCAGGAAAATTATGGGAGTTATCCGAGGAAGTTACTGGCGTCCGGTACTCCTTTAAGAAATAAAATTGACACTATATTAAAGGTGTTGGTAATGGATAAGACTGTTAAGAAATTTTTTCTGTTTCTAGTATTAGGGTATGCATGCAGTGTTGCGTTACAACCGCAAATAGTGTTTGATACTATTTATGGTGGAGAAAAGATCGATGGGATTTCATGTATCGTTAGAACATCTACCGGCAGGTACCTGCTGGGAGGATACAGTAATTCTTTTGAGGGTAGCGTTAATGAAAATCTATGGAATCCGTGGGTGCTTCAGATAGAGCCTGGTGGTGTAACTGAGTGGTCCCATTGGTATACCCAGCCCTGCAGGGCCGCAGTTGTTGCCTTAGAAGAGCGCGCTGATGGAAACCTGTTTATTGCCTGTAGAACTATGGATCTTGATAATGGGAATGACGGTACTATGCTTATTCTGGCACAACAGGAAGGTGATACATTATGGCAGAAAATATTAAATGGTGATTACCAGTATAATTTGAGAGATGGTACAATCACCCATGATGGCGGTTTTTTACTCGTGGGTGAAACTGATACACTTACACCCGGTAGAATAGGAATCTGGATGGTATGTGTCGATTCTGATGGTAATGAGTTGTGGAAGAAGACCTATGGAGATAGTATACGTGATACCGTTCAGAGAATCTGTTCGATACGCCGATTTGGTCAGGAGGGCTATGCAGGGGTCGGCCAGAAAAATAATGAAATATTTTTACTGCGGTTTAATTCTTCCGGTGATACCCTCTGGACTAAAACATACGATTGGGGAGGACTGAACTTTCCTTATGAATTGAAAATTACCCGCGGAAATAATTTTGTAATAGCGGGATATACCGTAGATTCGGCTACTTATGACAGTGATATTTTTATTGCATGCAGCGATTCCTCGGGAAATCTTTTATGGAAAAATGAGTATGGCTATGAAACAGAAGACGAATTAGCTTATAATGTTATTCAAACCGGTGATGGCGGATACCTTGTTGCCGGTAGAACCATTCAGATCATGCCGTACAGGCGAAGTTCGTTATTTTATCGATTGGACAGTTCCGGTGACTCTTTGTGGACACTGACAACCTTGTGGAAATTATGTAATGATTTATCAGAACATAGTAACTACTTGTATATTGTCGCTGGTGAAGTTTATAATGATCCTTTTGATTCCAATGTCAGTGATGCCTGGGTGGCGAAGATAGAAGAAAAAGAGACTCCCATCATTCATATCACTACACCGGAAAAACATTCTCTTATAGGTATTTCATTTTCGGGGCAGACGGTGTATATGGATCCCACATCCCGCGGGTATCTCTATACACTCCAGGGCCGACGGGTACTGGAATTTTCCCCGCAGTTTTCAAAGGAGATAATCACCTCACATATTCCTTCAGGTGTTTTTCTTATACAATACTATTGTAATACACAACCCTGTATAAAAAAGCTGGTTATAAAAAATTAGCAGCGGGTCATTTGAAACCGATTGCTATTTCGTCTTTGAACGAGTAAAAGACTTTAAAATTTACCCTTTTTATGCTATTATTTACAAGGCAGGTACACGGGGATACAGCTACCAAACCTGCTTTTTTCAATTCTACTCTTTTGAATAATACACTATTCAGGAACTGTTTTTTCATATGACCGTCAAGGAAAAAAGAACCATAGGTGTCATACTTCCTTCATTACACGAAAATGTCCAGTCGCTTGTCTGGCCGGGCATTGCAGAAAGTGCTAAAAAGCATAACGTTAAACTGATAACCTATGTTGCCACCTCGCAGGATCAGATCAGCAGCCTTGACCTCCACTATAAAATTGTCCGCGACTTTGTAAAAAAAAGTGACATTGACGGGGTGATAATTTTTTCCGGTGCAATGGCGGAACATAAAGAGATTGCAGAGGTGAGGCGTTTCTGCAGAAGTTTTAAAGATATCCCGGTAGTATGTATTGCATTGAGTGTCCCTAAAATCCCCAGTGTCTTAGTTGATAACCGTGCCGGTATCATAGAAATTGTCAACCATCTGGTAACGAAGCACAATCGTAGAAGGATCGCCTTTGTGAAAGGCCCGGAGGGCCACGAGGAAGCGGAAGATCGCTTCAGCGCATACTGTAAAGGCCTTGCATTGCATAATCTGCCGGTACTCAATTCGCTTGTTCTTCCCGGGAATTTCTCGGATGACTCCGGTATGGAAGCGGTCACGACACTCGTCACGAAAAAGATAAAATTTGATGCCATTGTTACTGCCGATGATGAAACCGCTTTCGGTGTCATTCAGGAGTTGAAAAAACGCGATATTAAAATACCGGCAGAGGTTGCGGTGGCCGGGTTTGATGATGTGACAGAAGCCGCATTTGTGATGCCTTCCTTGACAACGGTAAGGCAGCCGCTCTACAAGCAGGGCAGGCAGGCTTTTCTTACCCTGCTGGACAGGTGCAACGGTAAAAAGGTTACTACGGTTATTCATCTGCCGACCGAATCGGTGCACCGGCGTTCCTGCGGTTGTTTTTCGGAAATAACTGTTACCATGAATAGTGCGCTGATTGATCCCAATAAAAAGATCTCAAAAAGCACTATTATTGCATCTGTCTGTAAAAAGATTTCCTATACGCATGAAACCGTTTTGGAAGATTCAAATATATCGCCACACCGATTAAAGGGGCTCATTAAAGAGCTTGTGGAAGATTTCATCAAGGACGCGGAAGCTGACTCTTCACGTGACCTGTTTCTTAATTCGATTGATCATCTTTTATTACAAGTGGAATCTCATGATAATACCACGGCATTTATGCTTGAACTTATCTCTACTACCGCATCATTTATACCATCGTTATTTAAAGAGAATACACATGCAGTAAGAGCCAATCAGCTTATACAACAGGCTATTGTATTTATTAATGAACACGCGATTAAAGTAACGCAGTCACAGAATATACAGCAGGCAACCCGACAGTTACGGGTCCGGGAAACCGCACAGAAACTTATTACAACCTTTGAACAGGACCGCCTTCTCAGAGTCATTGCCGATGAGTTTCCTGACCTCGATATTCAGAGTTGCTTTTTTGCTCTCTATGAGGGCAAGAAAATGCCGATCAAGGTAGACAAATGGAGATTTCCGCAAAAATCAGTCCTTCTTTTAGGTTTCAGGGGAGATACACGATATGTTGCGACTGAAGCGGATAAAAGTTCTTTCCCTTCATCGTCCCTTATTCCGGATAATCGGTTTAAAACCGGTGATTTAAAGAACCTTATTTTCATGCCGCTCTTTTTTGAAACTGAACATTTTGGTTTTATTGTTTTTGAGCACGATCCAACGCACCAGTTTTTCATGTATGAAGAACTACGGCTCCATTTGAGTAGTGCTTTGAAAAGTTCCTTTATGCTGGATGAGCTTAAAACACAATCTATCCGTGATGAATTGACCAATCTTTATAACAGGAGGGGTTTCATAAACCTCAGTAAAAAGATGATTGATTCTTCGGTAAAGGGTCATAGCGAGGTATGGATTTTTTATATTGACCTGGATGGCCTGAAAAGTATTAATGACACCTATGGGCATGAAGAGGGGGATTTTGCTATTGCCGGGGCTGCACGGATTTTGGTGGATACCTTTCGAAAGCAGGATGTTATCGGCCGTATGGGCGGGGATGAATTTACCGTAATCCTGGCAACAGATCCGAAATACAAGCCTGAAAGAAGCATTCGATCACGGCTGAAAATAAATATTGAAAAGTTTAACAAAAAGGCAAAAAAACCGTTTAAGATCTCAATGAGTGTGGGTGCCTGCAAGTTTACCAATATGGAAACGGAAACACTTGAGTCAGTGATGAAAAAAGCTGATGATCAGATGATATCCAGGAAAAGGAAGAAGAAGAGGGCAAGGCGGTGACAAGTAAGTTTTAATTAACTGAAACAAATATTGAAATTAAATATATGGTCAACCAGTTGCGCTGGTTATGAATCTGGTTTTATAAAAATAGCGTACTGCTTTTACCTATCCCATTAGTGACAAGATATCTATAGAAAAACACATTCCAGCAAAAAGTCCTATGATCCTGCAATTGCAAAACAGCTCTGGAAACTGTCTGAAGAAGTTACCGGGGTAAAGTATACTTTAAGGTAAGGTAAAACGTTTGTGAAGGTAAAAAAAATCCTCCCCTTCCCTCACTGGCTTGTATCCGCCACAAATTGGGAGAGGGAAAGGTGTTTGTGGCTGAGGAGAAGGGTAAGGATTTTTTTAATTGTTTATAGTATCTCTTTAAAATCAACTTCCTAATGTCAATGGAATCCTGCCGGTATTATTCCTCCGGCATAAAAGAATAGCCACTTATACAAACCGCCAATTGCCGCATATAATACGATTAAAAGTAACAATTTTAGAATATTCTACGCATATTAAACAAAAGTAACTAATATTTGATGTTCAGACTGAGAAGTGAATATAATTGTATACTTCTGTTTTGTCAAAATGTTTTTATTAAAAAATGGATGAATATTGTTTTAATGTTTCAAATGAAGAATATGATTCGATACAGCTCCTTGTTTATCCACAGGTATGAGACAGTTCCTTAATTTTTGGTTTAAAGTGCAGGCGTTTCTCCTATAACACCCCTTTCCCTAATTTCTAAGATTGATGACGGTTGTATTTAAAGCAAAGCAACACTCATATATCGTAAAGTTGACTTACTTTTCGTAATTTATTGGAACCCCTTATTACTTAATACTATTTTAATACCACCTTTTCAGAATAGCTCTATTTGTTTATCAAATCCAAAGAGAATATGGGTTGTAGAGTAATAAAGATTATCACCATCAGTGAAGATTTGTTATGCCGGACAAGACAAAGAACAACCTGTTCGTATACATCTCCCAAAAAGTTTTCAGTAGATATGTGTTACTTATCCTGCCTTTTCTGTTTACTGCATTTTTCATTGTAACTAATCTTCCTAAACGGCTTGTTATCTTTCCAAATGAGAACAATCTTGAGTATGACACTTACAATGACGAATATAACGGTGGAGACTCTGAAATAGACACATTTTATCTGGACAGCAATCACATTATTTTTAAATCAAAAATTTCTTCAAAAATTGATAATCCATACGCAGGTTATTTTACCTGGCTTTCAAATGAAGATAGCAATTTCACTAATCTTAATGAATATGATCAAGTACTTATCAAACTAAAAGCTATCAAAATAAAGAAAATACAACTATGCATTCAATCCTATATCGACGGGTATACTAAACCCGAAGAATATATCACACGCAGATTTCAGGTCTATGATCTTTATTGTAATAAAGGATTCGCAGAATATACGATACCCCTAAATAGATTTGAAACACCCTATTGGTGGTATAAAGCTAATGCTTTTGAAAAAGAAAAAGCAGGTGGTGCTGATATATCCAAAGCGATGTTGTTTGCTTTACAAGTTGATGAGTCTTCCCCTGCAAATATTAGTAACACTTTGGTTGTAAAGCATATTTCTTTCGAAAGAAATATACTGGCTCGAATGCAACCCCTGGGAATTTTTCTCCTAATTTATATCACTCTTTTTTGTCTTTTTTACATTATTATTAGAAAATATAAGAGTGTCAATTCTACCAAAAAAGTAATAATACCTTATGAAAAAATTAATGTAAAAAAATACAGTGAAGAAGAAGCGGAACGTATTGCTGAATATATTGCGAGTCAATATATGGATTCCTATTTAACTGCAGCCCGGGTGGCGAATGAAACCGGACTGTTGCCCTCACGGATTCCCTTTGTACTGAAAGAAACCTATAATCTCAATTTTAAACAATATCTCAATCAAATACGTATCGCTGAAGCGAAGAGGTTGCTCAAAGAGACTGACCGTCAGGTTGTTGATATTGCCCGCACTGTCGGTTATAATAATGCGACCCAT
Organism: uncultured bacterium; assembly: GCA_965372145.1. Classification (GTDB taxonomy): domain Bacteria; phylum Fibrobacterota; class Chitinivibrionia; order Chitinivibrionales; family JANQEN01; genus CBDVBE01. Next base: position 24,980 of record CBDVBE010000028.1, read on the forward strand.
TTTAACCGTATTTTTAAACAATGTGAGCGGATTACACCGAAAGAATACAGAAATAATCATCTTACACCTGTTGCTTCATAACACATTGTTAATTAAGTGATTACACGATTTGGTAAAGAATAACCAGCAAGAATGTAAAATAATATATCCTCTGTGTTCTACTCCCATAACACCTTGTTTTCAATCACCTTACTGATGTTCTCCAAGTTGTCAAGTATGAATGTTGAGTATTTCAGCAATTTATGTTAATTACAAGTACCTATATTCTGTAACAAAAGAGATGATTGTTTACCTGTAACTGATTTTTCTGCACAAAACGGTACTGCGGCATGAGAATAATTATTGGAATCTTTTAATAATTTCATACCAGTTCAAGAAAAGGAGAATATCTATGCCTTCGAGTAATTATCAGAAAAAAAAACTTCCCATATTTCAATTCTACAGTACAGTAAAAATTTTACTGGCAGCACTGCTCATATTTCAAACTCTATGTCTGGTTACTTGTACCAACAATCCGGAAACAGAGGAAGGGATTATTATTGATCCGGCATGGGAAATCTATGCGCAGAACAGGAAACTTGGTAAAGGAATCTGCCTGGGAAATATCCTCGATGCTCCCAATGAGGGTGACTGGGGTGTCATGCTTGATGAAAAATACTTTAAAATGATAGCTGATCTTGGTTTTAATTCGGTTCGCATAACTATCAGATGGTCAACCCATACCGATTCTGCGGCGCCGTATACTATTGACCCGACCTTTTTGGCACGGGTGGATTGGGCGATAGCACAGGCACAGACAAACAATCTTAATACTGTCATTGATGTCCACCATTTTGAAAGGCTCATGAGTAATCCCGATTTATATACACCAATGTATCTGGCAGTCTGGGAGCAGCTTGCCGCGCATTATCAATCATATGATCAAAGCCTTTTTTTCGAGTTACTCAATGAGCCGACCGAGAATCTAACATTTACGAAATGGAACGGATTGTTATCTGAAACGATTACCCATGTTCGTAAAACCAATCCGACACGTTCCCTGATTGTTGGTACTGCTGAATGGGGTGGTATCAGTGCCCTGCCGGATTTAGTGCTCCCCGAAGATCCGTACCTTATAGTGACCATACATTATTATAACCCGTTTGAATTTACCCACCAGGGTGCTGAATGGGTTGAAGGAAGCCAGGCATGGAAAGGAACCAAGTGGTACGCTACGGTTTCAGATACTACTGCACTGTTAAGTGACTTGCAGAAAATCGAAAACTGGCAGGCTGCGAACGACCGGCCGATTTACATCGGTGAATTTGGCTCAATTGATTATGCTGATGATATCTCGCGGGTACTGTGGACCTCGTATGTAGTTTCAAACGTTCAGAAACGGGAATGGAGCTTTGCCTTCTGGAAACTCAACGATAATTTCGGTATCTATAAGGATTCAGCAAATACATATCGCGAAGATCTCATTGGTGCACTCTTTAAACCTGATTCCATGTATCTCGTTGCTCAGCAATGGCTGGAGGATACCGGACAGATTCTGGATAACCAGTTTGTTCTGATTGATGATTTTGAAGATGTCTTCCTGGACAAGCCATTTGAAACACATCTTTATTCCGCTAAGAAATATGCCGACTCAACCATACCGGATTCTTGTGAAGGAGGATGGTACAGTTTTGGTAACGACTCGTCAACTGTGTATAATGTTGATGGCGATACTATTGGGTTAATAATCAATCCGGATAGTTCCATACTATCAAATATCAGTTCAGCTATAGGTGCTTTCGGATATGAAGGTAACGGCATTCAAGTGCTTATGCATTTGAAAGGTAACAATTATCCCTATGTTGCTGTCGGTATGTCACTGGGTGCCTGGTTTGATGACAGTTCTTACTTTGACCTGAGTAAACTGCAAGCTGTAACATTTATGGCGAAGGGCGAAGGTGAGATGTCGCTGAAAATGATCACCGACACTGTTTTGAATGGGTATCCTGAAGGCGATAACTGGGGACACTTTTGCTGTGATTTTACTTTAACAC
>CBDVBE010000029.1:0-26861 GCA_965372145.1 uncultured bacterium
GGGAGCATATGAACACCACTTTTCAAAAAAATGCTCTTTGGCACAAGTGCCGTTCACCATTTAACACATTTTACCTTTTAATTTTATCCGTACTAATCATTACCTCACTGAGTTTTGCCGGATGGGTATCCTTTGCAAGCGGAAAACGGGGGAGTGCATCACCGGCACACACTGCACTGAGTTACAGTGACGTGGGCGTTGCAACCGGTGGAGCACATCCGCAGTGTAATGTTTCTCTTAACATTCCCGGTGCTTCTATCACTTTTCCGGATGATAACGGGATACTTGCGGGGAAATATGCGGCACTATCATTCACCACTAAAAGTGCCAGGGTCATGAATTACAATATCAATGGGACGTATCGGCCTGAGAAGCTTGGAGAGCCGGAATTGCCGTTTGTCAGTATCCAGGTAAAAATTCCATTCTCGGTGAATAAGGTTAACGTTAGTGTAGCCAATACCAATTTTACGGCACTTGAGGGGAAGTATGCCATTGCTCCGGTTCAGGAGCAGCTCTTTGAGTCATTTATCGCCGGCGTTCATGCGGATAACCGTACCTTCCAAATAAATAACCAGATATATACCGCAAATCAGTATTTCAGCCATGAGATAGAACATGAAATAGCGATCTGTCACGGTTATAAGATACTGGAGATCAGGTATTCACCTCTGAAGTATAACCCGGTAACACAAACTCTTCTTGCTACCAACAGTGCAGATATTGTGGTAAGTTATCTTGATGGACAGCTCATTGAATCGAATGAGTTAACCATATTTACCGATGTTGTTAACAGGGCTACCTTTGACGGTGTTAACGGCTGTGTAAATATGGTTACCAATCCCATTCGCGGTGGCAAAGTTGTTGTTGTGTCGCATTCAACCCTTTTAAACACACAGACATATAGCGACTGGAAAGCCTACCGTGAGAGTCAGGGGTATACCTTTGTAAAAGAGATAGATGCGAGCGGCATGAATGCCTCGTCTATTGAGAGCGAAATTAAGAGCCTGTATAACAGCGACAAGTTCGAGTATTTGGCCATTGTCGGGGACTGGAACCTTGTTCCTATTCCAACTGATGGAAGCGATGGCTATCATTGGAAGGATTATTCAAAACTTGAAGGATCTGATAAGATCCCCGATGTTTGTATGGGTATTTTTCTTGCAGATGATGAAAATACGCTTCAAATCATAGTTGACAAACAAAAAAAGCAGGAAACAGGCGGCCCGTGGAGTAAAACGGTCATGATGACGGCTAGTATTGAGGACGCTAGTGGCAACTGGGACCGTTTTGCCTCAGCCCATTATGTCACGAGAAATATGGATAACCCGAATGGCGGGCTTGGGTATACGGTTCACCGTGTTTATAAAGGAAAGAGTACCAATTATACCAGTTACGGTGGCGGTTACGGCGTGCCGAAAACCGACTTTGAATCATGGGCATTAAACCCCAATCCATTCACTACAAGCAGTACTACATTAAAGGATAAAGTTGCGAATTACTGGAATACTGATGGTAATGTTATCGTAGGCCACAGGGATCATGGCTCTACTTCCGGTCCCTCTCCAATGAGCTATTCAATGTTCAATGGTAGTATTACCAGTGACTGTTCTCCGTTATTTACTTCACTCAATTGCAGCTCCGGAAATGTAAAGAAAACAAACAGTAATTTTGCCTATGTGTCACAAATCAAAAAATACGGTACCTGTGCCACCATAGCTGCCACAAAGACGACCATGTCCGGTGATAATGATTATAACCATATGGCCATGTATAAGGCAATGTTTCCGGAAGATGGCAGCGATCCTGAGAAAAATATCGGAAAGGTGTTTCTGGCCGGTATGCTGAAAGCGAAAGACCATGGAAGAACCTATTTCCATATCTGGGGAGACGCGTTGACCTGTCTGGCTTTGGGTAATCTTGAGCCGTTTATTGCAGTAACGTCACCAGGTGGTGGTGAGGAAATTGAGCAAAATAAAACACACAGTATACGGTGGAGCGATAATATTCCCGGTAATGTAAAAATCGAGCTTCTTAAAGGCGGCAATGTTGCTTCGGAGATTGCAGCCTCAACCGCAAGTAGCGGCTCGTTTGAGTGGGAGGTTACAACAGCTGTGGCAGAGGGTACGGATTACAAAGTAAAAGTTATCAGTATTGACAGTTCAGATCTTTATCATGAGAGTGCAAGCGACTTCTCAGTTGTCCCAGAATACATTATTGCAGAATTTCCACATATTCAGGATTTCGATGATATGGATACCGGTCTTGCAAGACCACTTTCTGAGAAATGGGAACAGCTTGCCGGCGATGATTTTGACTGGATCGTTTTGTCAGGCCCGCCCCCTTCCGCGCAGTATGAATCAACGGGACCTGATGCTGACCATACCTCCGGCTCGGGTAATTATGTATACATTGAATCATCCAGCCCCAACAATCCTTCTAAAAAGGCGGATATGCTGTCACCCAAGTTTAAACTGAATATTCTTAGTAATCCCGAACTGGTATTCTGGGCACATATGCAGAGTGATTCAAACACAATGGGTAATATTTTTCTCGATATCAGTGTTGATGGTGTCTGGAAGAATGAGGTGTTAGAACTCAAGGATGACCATGGGGATGAATGGTTTGAGGTGAAGCAGGATTTAAATGACTATAAAGGTGAACGGGTACGGTTTAAATTCAGAGGTATCACTGGTGAAAGCTGGTGCGGAGATATGTGTATCGATGATTTTCGTGTTAACGGGGACATGACCAGTGTTACACCTGTGATCTCTGCATTACCATCGAAATTTGATTTAAAATATTATGGTTCCCGGATCCGTTTCCAGATACCTGATACTAAGCTTAAATCATATCCCGTTCGAATAAATCTGTACAACCTGCAGGGTAAAAAAGTCTGGACCCTGGTAAACAGAGAGATGAAAGCAGGTTATTACTCAGTCAGTCTGGATAGGAAACAAAGGCTTGGAGCGGGAATGTACCAGTGTAAACTGGAAACAAAAGGCTTTACAAAGGTTATTGGAGTCTTGCTGATTAAGTAGTGTCTGTCTTAAATAAGTCATTCCGGCAATCTTTTGACCGGACCGCGCAGCAGCTGCGATTATGACCGCATTGTTGCCCGGGAGCAAATCTAGTTTAGAATTGGTTTATAAAATATGGATTCCCGCTAAAAACACGCGGGAATGACGTTTAGAAAAATTGTATATTCACCCAAAATCCCTCACCAGAAGGCTGGTGAGGGATTTTTTATACAATTTAATCGAAAAAGGAGTGCTTTTCTTAAAACGATAATTCTCCGGTGTATAAGCTAGTTCACACCATTATATCTATGATTTTTGATATAATCTCAAATAATGTTCAGTAAAACAGTGATTATTCGCCGTATTGTACAAAAATACTATATGAATATATCCACTTAATTGTACAATAAATTTTAGCAGACAATACTATTTTTGGTTATATTATATATATATTGTCCACATTTCAACGACTTACTGACTCACAAGCGTTACAGGCAAGGGATGTGGCAACATAGAAAAAAAAGAAATTTAAAAAATATATATACAATATCAGAAACAAATGATAAAATATAGGTAGTATTGTATAGTATTTTTTTTGTTAGAAAGGAATTTAATCGCTTAAAAGGCTAATTAGACCGAATTTCCGTGGATATTCTCAATAAATAAATTCGTTAAATTACTTATCAAATCACTGGGAGGGGGATTAGATGCATTTACTATTTCAAAACCATTCGTTGCGGCTTTTCAGCCGGAAATGTATCAAATCATTTCATTTTTTATTTGTTTTATTTATTCTTTTCAGCGTATCACTCAGTTTCGCAGGATGGGTGTCGTTTGAAGATGGGCGGACAAGAAGTTCCTTCTCTCAACAGGATATGACTACCTGTACAGATATCAGTGTTGTACAGAATACCTGCAATCTTACTATTTCTATTCCAGGAGTTTTTGAAGATAAACCGCATGATTTCGGGCTGCTTGCCGGAAACTATTCTGTTTTTTCTTTGTATGGCTCAGCGCTGAAAATAGTAAACGATAATATCAGCGGCACATTCACACCCACAAAGCTGGGTCAGCCGAATCTGCCAAGGGCACGGTTTCATGTGCTGGTTCCTTCCTCTGTTACCATTGACGATATCAGTATTGAAGTAATCAACACACAATTCATACCTGTCAACGGCACCTATTTTATCGCGCCGATTCAGGAGCAGGTTTTCGACTCATATATTCCCGGTGTGCACAGGGATAATCGCGTCTTTCAAATGAATAAAAGTATATATGAGAACGACGCTTTTTTCACTCACGACCTGGAATATGAACTGTTTTCAATCAACAAGTATAAAGTACTGGAAATCAGGTACTGTCCCATGCAGTATAATGCGATGAGAAAGATTCTCCTTGCGACCAAGACTGCACAGTTTGTCATTACCTATAAAGGCGGTGCTATTCATACCTCCACGAAACCGAATAATTTCACCAACACCATTAACAAAACCACCTTTGACGGCATTACAGGGGTACGTAACCGAGGATATGTTCACGTACCTCGCGGCGGAAAATTTGTCATTGTTTCAGCATCTCCATTAATCAATTGCCCGACCATGGATGAGCTGATTGCCTACCATGAGGGCCAGGGGTATGAGCACGTGAAGACAATTGACGCCGGCAGTACCGGTTCATCCGAGATAACAAGTGAACTGAAAAGTCTATATAGCAGCGAGGATATAGAATTTGTCCAGGTTATCGGTGATGAAGAGGTTGTTGACATCCCAACAGGCGGAACTGATTATCACTATAAAAACTGGGGATGGCTGGACGGAACCGATACCTATGAGGATATCTATTTAGGCGTATATCTCTGCAACACAGAGCAGGGATTCAAGCAGATATTTGATCGTCAGAAATTGCAGGAAGCCGGCGGTGAATGGACAAAAACCGTTGTAAGTACCCTGGGACAACAGGATAGTGAAAACCCGTTGAAACGGTTTTCTTCAGGCCATTATGGCACCAGAAACTGGGACAACCCGGAAATGGGTTTAGGTTATACTGTTCATCGTGTCTATAAAATTAATGCGCAGCCAACCCAGGGGTATGGCGGCGGATACAATATCCCCGGGCCTCAGCCCTGGGAAGAGTGGGCGCTTGATCCGGACCCATTCTATACCAGCGGGACCTCTGCGAGTGAAAAAATTTATGAGTACTGGAATGAGGGCACCTGTCTTATTTTCCATCGGGACCATGGCTCCAATTCCGGCCCGAGCAGCCCCTCAATACGTATGAGCAGTACCGTTACTACCGACTGTTCTCCGCTGTTTCTCTCAATGAACTGCCTTACCGGGAATTTCAAGGGAAGGCATACCAGTAACTTTGCTTACTTGACACAATCAAAAGTAATCGGTACCTGTGCAACGCTCGGCGCAACGGTCGTAACCTATTCCGGTGATAATGACCTGTATGCAATGGCTATTTTCAAAGGTATGGTACCTGAGGACGGCAGTCCTCCCGAACGGCTTGTCGGTAATGTCCATATTATGGGGAGTACCAAGGGGCAGAAGCACTCAAGAACGTTCTTCCATACGTATGGTGATGTGATGACCATGTTCAGTATCGGTGATCTGAAACCATTTCTCATGGTCACCTCTCCCGGTAGTGGAGCGGAAGTAGAACAACACTCTACCTGCAAAATTGGCTGGGGTGACAATATCGACGGTAATGTAAAGATTGAGCTGCTCAAAGGCGGCACGTTGAAAGAAACCTTTGCAAGCTCCACTGAAAGTGACGGCTCATTTGAGTGGGTTGTTCCGGATGATTTTGAGTTAGGTGATGACTATCAGGTAAAAATCACTAGTATTGACAGTTCAGGACTGACCCATACCGGTGAGACCTTTAGTGTTGTACCGGAATTTATTATTGCAGAATTTCCCTATGTGCAGGATTATGACAAATGGGACGTTGGCCGCCGCGGCTTTGACGACAAATGGGAACAGCTAACTGATGATGATATTGACTGGATAGTACATACCGGCCCGACACCGTCAAAAACAGGCAGTGATCCTGATAAAACCGGTCCTGATGAAGACAATACTACAGGCAATGGCAATTATATCTATATCGAGGCTTCGAATCCCAATAATCCGGATAAGAAAGCACATTTGATAACACCAAAATTCAATTTAAATGTGTGTAATAATCCGGTATTAAGTTTCTTTACCCATATGTTCAGTGCGGAAAATGAGATGGGTGATCTCTACCTGGATATTAACGTTGACGGCACCCTGCATAGCGATGTCCTGCATTTTACCGATGACCAGGGAGATAAATGGGTTGAGGTGAAGCAGGATTTAAATACCTACAAGGGCGACCGGGTACGGTTTATTTTCCGCGGTATTACCGGTGCAAGCTGGTGTAGTGATATCTGTATAGATGACTTTGAAATCAAAGCCGATCCAACTCAGATAATTAATCCCATCTCGACATTACCGTCATCTTTTGATATCAGATACTATGGTTCGTTGATACAGTTCCAGATACCTGACAATAAGCTCAAATCATTTCCTGTAAGTATTAGACTGTACAACCTGCAGGGAAAAATGGTAAAGACATTGTTGGATGGTACTGTTAAGCCGGGTTATTATTCAATTCAAATAGGTAACCGGCAGAGGCTTGCAACCGGAATGTATCACTGCAGGATGGAAAGTAAAGGTTTTGCAAAAACAATCAATATGTTATTACTGCGGTAACCCTATTTTCCAGACAACTATTAGTCATTACTATAATCCCTCTCCCGAAATCGGGAGAGGGATTTTTTATCCGGCTGATCAGGTAAAGGTACACATTCAGCCGCAATGAGCTGCAGACCTGAGTGCCATATGGTGAATAATTAAAACACGTAGTTGTACAATTAGTTGTATTCTTATATAATATTAAAGTGTTCTCAAAATGAGAACGGAAAATATCTTCTAACTTCCAAAATATCAGGCTATTCCACAATTTTCCCTTATATTATTAAGTAGCTTTGTTCACAAAGCAACTGAGCTTTTTTCCTCTATTGCGCATGAAAATCTTCGTGGGGGTGGGGAGCAAAAGGAAGATTTTTTAATAATTTAAAAAGGGAGGGTGAGAATGGTGACCAATCCCAACATTAAACTTTTCATTATCTTTTTAACCATTTCTTTTTCACTATTTGCTGCAAACAGCTATGTTGAACTTGCCAGTGAACGGGGGAATGAGACATTGCTGCATTTTTCAATGTCAGAATCTGATTACGCTATCACTACGGTGGAAGCTGACGGTAAAAAACTCGATCTGATCTATCTTTCGCATGGAGCTTATGATGAGCCCAAGAGTGTTCCTCATCTGCCCCAGATCGCACAGAGTATGATCATTCCGAACCGTCCGAAAATGAAACTGGAGATTGTTAATGCACAATTCACTGAAATAAGTGTTAATACAATCGCCCCTTCCAAGGGCAGCTTATCCAGAAAAATTGATCCGGAAACCGTTCCGTATGAATTCGGTGAAATGTACACTCAAAACGGATGGTATCCCGCACAATGTGCAAAACTGGGCACCCCGTATATTGCCAGACATTTCAGAGCCAATGTTGTCTACTTTCAGCCGTTTCAATTCAATCCGTCAACAAACACCCTGAAAATTTATTCACAGATTACTGTCAAAGTTTCAGCAACCGATGAACCCGGTATTAACATTAAGACTAAGGTATCATCGCTGAAAATAGGTCCTGATTTCCAGCAGATTTACTCACGGAGATTTATCAATTTCGCCAATAAACGGTATGATCCGGTGGATGAAGAAGGAACCATGCTTATAATCTCTCATGGTGACTTCATGGCTACCATGGAGCCGTTTGTTGCCTGGAAGAAGAAAAGGGGCGTAAAAATCGAAATGGTTGATGTTGCAGATGTTGGAAGTAATTCGAGTTCAATTACTTCCTATGCGGCTGACTATTATAATAATAAAGATTTAAAATATCTCCTCTTAGTGGGAGATAATCAACAGGTACCAACCTCGAGCTCCGGCGGCGATCCCTCTGATAATAAATATGGCTGCATTGAGGGAAGTGACTCCTACGTTGAGGTATTTGTCGGTCGTTTTTCCGGTACCGAAGTAGCACATATTCAGACTCAGGTTAATAAAGTGCTTCATTATGAGCGTAAACTCGGTGATAGTGATACCTGGCTCAATAAGGGATACGGCACCTATTCAAGCAATGAGCAGGATGATAAGGATGCTATCGCGCATATCAAGACGGACCTGGAGGCCTTTACCTATACCAGTGTCGCTACTGGAGGAAGCGAGCAGAGAAATCTAATCAGCTCAATCCAGGATGGTATTGGCTGTCATATAAACAGCAGCCATGGTAATAAAACATCTATAGCAGGTATAAGAACCACCAACGTGCCTAGCCTGACCAATGACGGAATGTATCCTTTTAATTTTACGCTTGCCTGTAATCCCGGAGAATTTGACGGTAGCGGTGACTGCCTGGGTGAAGCGGTTGTGAAAAAAGAGGGCGGCGGCTACATCGGCGCGTTCATGGCATCGATCAGCCAGCCGTGGAATGAGCCTTATGCCGGTATTCACGAGCATACGGATATTTTAACCGAACAGTATACTGACAATATTAAACGCACGTACGGCGGTATTGCCCATAACGGCTGTATGAAAATGATTGATGACTACTCAAGCAAGGGGCCGTGGGTAAGTGACTGCTGGATTCTCTTCGGCGACCCGTCTTTGCTGGTGTATACCGACGCGCCGAAACCAATAACTATCAATCATCCTACAGAAGTGGCCAACGGCAGCCAGGATATTACCATAACCGGTACCGAAGATGCAACGGTCTGTTTATACAATGCAGCAATGGGTATCCAGGAAGTTGCAAAACTGACCGGCGGCACCGCAACGATAACCGTTGAGATACAGGCAAACGAAAAAGACTCACTCGCGGTTACTGCCTATGCATTCAATTTTCAGACCTATGAGGGCTCCATATCTATTAATACCGGCCCGTACATTGCTATTTCTGCCCCCGCTCCCGGCGAAGAGGTGTGGGCTGGTGACAAGGTTACGATCAAATGGCAGACCGGCGGCGGTGCTGTTGTTGACAAGGTAAAACTTGAGTTCAGTGCCGACAATGGCGGCTCCTTTACAACCATAGTGGCGGAAACGGAAAACGACGGTTCGCATGATTGGACTGTCCCTGACGTTAACGAGTCAGACCAGTGTGTGATTAAAGTAACGGATGTTAACGGTACGGTTGAAGATATCTCCGGCCTCTTCACCATTAAACAAAAAGCCATTATCGCTGTTGGCCCGGCCGAAATTAAAACCGCATGCAAACCTGACCAGGCCATGGAAAAACCGGTGACTATTGACAATAAGGGCAAAGGTAAACTGACGTTCTCCGTTGCAATAACCGGCGGTGGAGCTATTATGGTCAATGAGCTGTATATGGGTAATTCTGAGCCTGCCGATGGTTTTGAGTTGTGGAACAGGGGCTCTGGTCAGGATATGACCGGGTGGAAATTAATATTCAATGATGATGCTCAGAGTTCGGGTGAATATGAGTTTGAGAGTGGTTATATTTTCAAGTCCAATACGCTCATTGTGTGTGATGATATACAGGGAAGTGACTTTTATTTGGGTGACCTTAAGTGGGCGGAAACTACCGAGCTTTCAATATCACTTCTTGATGCAAGTGGCAAGGGCGTCGATTTTGTCAGGACCGCCGGAAACAGTGACCAGCCACCGGTTGGAACAACCTGGGACGGTGACGGGGTTGATATTGGTCAAACCTATGTCTATCGAAATCGTAATGAGGATACCGATTCCAAGGCAGACTGGAGTATGGGTGCAAGCGGAACGATTGGTTCGTTAAATCCCGGACAGTCAATCAGTATACGCGCTGACCACTGGCTGCGTGTAACACCAACTGAAGGTACGGTTAATGCCCTCTCGAATATTGCACTGAAAGTTACCCTGGATGCAACCGGCCTTGAAGAAAAAACCTATACCGATACAATTGTTATTACCCATGACGCGCCGGATCAGGCAACACCGATTACAATTCCGGTAACACTCAAGGTCGATGCGAACACCGCTATTGTGAACGGTAACACAGAAGACCCGGATCCGAACCTGTTATCCATCGGGCCTGATCCTGCTGTTACTGATGTGCATTTTACACTGAATACGACCAGGGGCCTTGATGGTGCTGCACTCAGCATATATGATGCACTCGGGAACCTGGTTCACACAACAGGTAACCTGCTGCTTTTAGATGGTAACGCCTCCTGGGATTTGACGAACCTTAATGGCAAACCTGTAGGCAATGGTGCATATCTTGTTGTTGTTGAACTCAGCTACAGTGACGGTTCGGTGAAACAATTGAGAAAATTGTTAGGTGTAAAAGAAGAATGACAAATTGAAAGTTACCTTTCTTTCGTAGCATTACACGATTGAAAGGTATCCCTCTCCCAAAACCCCTGCTTCATACCCATTCCTTTTCAGAAAAGTGGAGCAGGGGTATTTTTATTTAATAAAGAATCCATAAGTCTTCTATGTGCGCTTCTTTTCCCCTGGTTTACTAAACTTACGGTATACATACCCGCAAATGCCTTTTTCTACAAATAGCATTTCTAAGATGCTTTCCCGGCAATCGTGTTTTCATTTTCGCGAAAGTGATTTTTTTTAATCTAATCAATAGATTTATAATAAATTGTAGTATGTTATCTAAAGAAGGACCTGTTTCAGGAATAATAAAAAAATCCTTTTGATTCTTATGTTTTAAGTAAAAAGGAGTGGGGGGCATGAAACGGGTAATAACATCGCTGTTTGTATCGTTTCTTATCTTTTCCGCAGTTCCTTCGGCATTCTGCAGGGACAATGTACCGCCGTCTCAGAATCCTCCGGGTAATCTACCCCCTCAGGCTGTCCCCCAATTCGTGGTTCTGGGATTTGATGATCAAAAAGATAAAGCACCCATGCAATGGGTCGTAGACCTGTTCGAAGGAAAAACAAATCCCGCAGGAAACGGTCAATCCGCCACATTCGACGGCACGCCGGCACGAGCTGCATTCTATACATCCACGATATACCTCAGAGATAAACATGCCTTACATAAGAGTGCCTATGAGAGCGGCCACGAGATGGGAAATCATACCCACACCCACTGCACGGCATTTGCAACGCCTGAATCATGCTGGAAGAACGAAATGCAGCAATGTACAGACTCTCTGGCGAGTACGGGAATCCCTAGAAGTGCTATCAAGGGATTCAGAACACCGTTTCTTCAGTACAGTAATGGCACATTCAAGGCCATGGTTTCGTTGGATTTTGTGTATGACTGCTCCGTTGAAGAGGGATTTCAGGAGGATCAAAAAGGTGGTGATTTCTTCTGGCCCTATACCCTGGACAACGGGAGCCCCGGAAACAAACTATTCGCTGTGGACTGGCTGGTACCGGGACATACGCTCCTGGAAAGCTATCCCGGATTCTGGGAAATGCCCTGTTATGTCATCGTGATACCTCCGGATGAAAAATGCGCAGAATACGGCTTACAGCCGGGGCTGCGTAAACGGATTGGCAATAAACTCGACTATTTTGATACTACCTGTGGAAAGATCACCGGCCTGGACTATAACCTTCTGTACGAAGCAGCGCTGGATGGGGAAGAGATGGGAGCCGTATTGTGTTACAACCTGGATCTTTTTTATGACGGAAACAGGGCACCAATGAATTTTGGCCTCCATTCCAATTACTATTCCGAATCAGATAGAAAAAGCGGTCTGGAAAAATTCGTTACCTATGCATTGAGCAAGCCTGACGTGCGTATCGTCCCACCCATAAAAGTCATTGAATGGATGCGCGATCCTGTCCCGTTGCATCCCACGGGCGCCACAAAGACTCCCACCAGTTCCCAAAGCCTTCAGGAACCCATGGTAAGGGGTTTATACGGAAATACTCTTCAGGTATATATTCCCGTATCCGGTCAATATACAATCACGCTGTATACGGTGACTGGCAGGGAGGTAGTAAGTGTTTCCAGCTATTTTCTTATGAATAACCATGCAACGGTGAATCTGAATCCGCACAATGTGCTGTCCCCGCACACATACATTGTTCGCATTCTCGGAAACGGATGCTCTACTCAGACAAAACTTGTGGGTGCAGTTAATCGGTAGATGTATAAGCAACGGGTGGTATGGATAGAATTCCAGTGTGAAAAATAATAAAACTGTGTGGCTTGGATCCTCGGTAGAGCTGCGGATAAGTCTGTGATCCAAGTTTACTTATAAATCATAACAATGAAAATTTACTTGAATGAATCAATTGAATTCGCTTCGTTATGAATACAAAATTCAATTAAAAAAACGAAGGGTGTCGTTCCTCTTGCCGGTACCAAATTCTTTTACTTAATCATTCGTAGTGTATAATACTTTTTATATATGTTGTGTTGTTGTCTACGGTGGCTTTGACAAAGTAGAGTCCGGTTTTAATTTCCTGACCGTTATTTTGTACCCCATTCCAGGTAATTGTCCCTTGCGAGGAAGATGAGGTATGCGTATATACAAGCTTTCCGGATGAGGAGTAAATAGATACCGATATTTTTTTATTTCCATCAGGTAATTGTGGAAAAGAGATTGAAATAATTTTTTTAAATGGATTCGGAAATAAAACCATAGTATTGGAAAAGCTATTGGATTGTACAGGGTGCTTCTTAATAGGGGTGTTAATAAAATCATCCGGCGGATCGTTGATTCTGGCTTTTATCCATTCGCCGGCTTCCTTTAAATTCGAATCGTTCCAATCCTCAGAATCGCACGTTCCCTGTTTCCATACCGCACCGGATCGCATATCATCGGAAAAATTCCAGTTACACCAACCGACTTTATATTCTGCAAGCAAATCTAACCATATTTGGGAGCTGACAAAATCATTATCTCCATCCCCGGAAGATTTTTGTGTCCCAAATTCAGTGACAAAGACGGGTAGATTGTTGCTCACCGCTTCTTTAAGAATATTTCTAATTGTATCTTTGTGATTAGCTGCATAAAAATGCAAGGTATATAAAATATTCTCATAGGGCAACTCATCACCAACGACATCCATCAGGTTTAATGCCCAATTTGGTGTGCCGACTATTATTACTGATTGAGGATCATTCGCCCTGATTATTGGAATTATTTGATTCGCATATTGTTTAATTTTATCCCACGTGACTTCTTTACCATTTGGTTCATTGCAAATCTCGTATACTACATGGCCTTTTTGCCCATGTTTTTCTGACATATATTCAAAAAATCCCTTTGCATATTCAATGTCTGTATTTGGGTCTCCATTTTGAAGATGATGCCAGTCTAAAAGACAATACATGCCATTTTCCAGAATTTCATCTACATAGCCGTCAATGAGTTGTTTATAATGGTCCGGATCGGTTACATAGCCATTTTCACGAACATACATAGACAACCGAACAATATCAGCTCCCCATGTATCGGCTAACAGTTTAAATGATTCCTCTGTCATGCATTCACTAAACCATTGCAGTCCATGCGTACTCATACCCCGTAACTGGATCGGGTAATCTTGTTCATTACAAAGATTTTTACCAATGACTTGAAGTTGTTTGTTTATTGAAAATGGGGTTTGAGACCAGATTTGTCTATAAAGAGTGCAGCTTAATAAAATCACCGTTAGCAACATAACAGTATTACTATTTTTCTTCATACATCAAACCTTTTCTGTAATTATGGTGGTTTGAAAAGCTGTTTGGCGGAAGGTGAAAATAGAAAAATTTTTAACTTACACCCCTCTCCATTGTTTAATATAGCAAATAATTGGATTTCAGGCTTATATTTTCTGTTTTGTATTTATGTTATCAAGAAATGATTTTAATAAGAAACAACGTTCTAAATTATAGTGTATCAGGGATAAATAGTTTACATTGACCTGTAAATCCTTATATATTAATACTGTAATACACCAACAGATAAATCGTATGATTAGTTTCGGTTCGGGATATAATCCCTTTCTCTAAAAGTCACCTGTGGGGAGACAAGGCGTGGCATGCGCTCTGGCTTAGGGGGCGAATAAAGCTGTCTTGAGCAATTCCAATTAGATTTATCGCATTATTTCCCCTCAGGAGTCGATTTTTTTGAAGATATTTACTATTTATAAAATAAAGTTAAAACCTAACCTATACATTTAACGACTATTCTATTCCCGAATATGTTACGGTGATCTCATTTGCCGAAATCATGCATATTCGAGAGATTTGCTGTTTTTAAGTACCGTGGGGGTGTACTTAAAACCAGGGGGCACAATGGATTTAACCGTCACTTAAATCCATAAATAGAACTTCCAAAAATTGTATCTATCCGTATTATGACATCCAATAAGGGGGGATTTCATGATTTATAAGTTATTACATCGAGGTACTGTTTTTTCACTATGTTTCTCGCTGTTTATTCTGGTATGCGGGGTTTTATCAGGGTATGCTCTTCCGGTAACTGAAAAGGTAGGGAAGGTATTTCATTTAGGCAGTCCTGTTGATCTGGATGGAAAAGAGTTTAAGGTAACAGGTGAAATTGTTGCATTATCCGAGAAAATCAAAATGCAGAGCGGGGATATACAGGTAATCAGCCCATCTATATTCTTTGTCATTGATCATTCCGGGAGTATGTATTATGACCAGGTAACCTGTCGAAGAGACTCAATGGGATATCGATTTACTGTTACCGATAAAATTATTGAAATGCTGGCGGCTGATCCAACTGAGTACCCCGGCGTGGAGTGCGGTTTGTCTATTTTCGGCAGCGGTCTATATTACGAAGGTGATGAGGATCCACTTGTTCTTGATACCCTTCCTGATTCGCTTAATACCAATGGAAATAGAAGCGGTGGCTATCTTCCTCTATTCAAACTTGATCAGGATTATGATACTAAAGACGGCACAATGAAGGGCGCGGCTATCCTGCGTAAATATCTTGAATCGGAAATTATCGACTCCAGTTCAAATGGGTATCGCTTTAGAATACCTACCGCACCGGAAGATAACAATATGGGCGGCAGCACTAACATCAGTTTAGGATTTCGAGCTGCTATAAATGCCGTGAAAGCAGCTGCTAATAATCGGGAAAATCGCTATATCATTTTTATTTCTGATGGTGAATCAACAATGGGATGGGATGATTATGAACATGGCCAGATTCTTGATACGGATAGTTCAGATACGAATTTAATTCCGACTACATTTACCATATTTTTCCAGCAGGAAAACGGCGGCCATCCAGAATCTCTGGATACTATGAATTATTATATCAAGAATAATGGGTATTCGACATCAAATGCAAAGCACACCCAATTGTGGGATTTTAATAATTCTACTGAAGATAAATTGCTGCAATTTGTCAAAGATAGTATTATTTCGGTTATTATTAAAAAACAGGTCTGGAAAAACCTTAAAATTGATGGTGTTAACGGTCTTGGTGTATGGAATGAGCAGACCCAGGTATTCGATTTACCCAGTGTAATACCATTACTCGGGGTAACAACGCCCTTTAGCTATACGATAACCTATGAAATAGATACTATTTCACGGCAGAACGATATTGATACCATCAAAATTGATTTTGAGATTACCATAGATCATACCCTTGCCCAGAATGATACAATTTTTGAGGTATCTCATTGGGAACGGACTCTTGGTTTTTATGATGCAAATGGTAACGGTCTTGATTCAATTCATGGAGCTGTGGATCAATTTATACTGAAATTCATTAATGATACGCTTACTGCAGGATATAAATATTCCGAGGTCAAAGTGGAGGTCCGCACAGTAAATGGCGGTGATGTTGAAACATATACACTGCAGGAAAACAGCTTTCAAAATTTTCTGGCCGTTGTTCTACCGGTTGCTGTAACAGGCCTTGGAACTCCTGATAACGGTGAGCTGGAGTACAAATTGCATGACACCTTTATTGCGACATTCCGCAATTCAGAAAATCCCAAGCTGCCGCTTGATACCTTAACGACCTCAATAAAGGTTAATTCCGATATCCTTGAAATGACCAGGGGCATTTACTTTGATAATGATGCTGACGGTGAAATTGACAGTATCTTTGTGGAAATACTTGGTGACTGTAATTTTACTGATGATGATGTGACACTTATTAAGAACAGCATAACGTTACCTGACCATCGTGAATTTACAACTACAGGCGCCTTTGGACTGGATAACGGCGTTGGCTTGCAGGTAACCCAGAAGAGTGATATTAATACTGCGGTTACCAGTGATGATACCCTGGTCATTAAAGAGACCATAGTCCTTTCAGACAATGGCACTATTAACAAGGGAACCGTTTCAATAATTGACTCTGTCGCAGCGGTTATTATGAAAGCCTACCTGGTCGATTATCTTGATGGCTCCGGTGATGATATACTCAGTATTACCTTTTCTGAAAATATTGAAGAGCCGAAAAAGGAGGAACCCTTTTCATTTTATTCTAAAAAGGATGATAAAGTTTACTCTGCAAAATTGAAGTTAAAGAATAAAAACAATGACAAATGCGAATTTGAAGTGATTTCGGTCAATGGCGTCTCATTTATCGAACAGGGTGATTCCATTCGAATCAACTGGAAATTCGATGATAATATTGTTGATAAGGTAGACAATAATCAGGATCATCCGAAAAATATCCGAAGAGAGATTGATGTGAAAGTTGTTACTACTATTTTGCGGTCTGTTTATTATGACGATGATGCTGATGGCCATGTGGACCGTATGACGGTGACCTTGCCGGAATATGATTATTCGGACGAGGCAATCGAAAAAATCGTAGATACGATCTCGTTTCCTGATTATCGCTTGATGATACTGGATAAGTATGAAGAAAAGAACAGTGTTATTACCTTAACCGTATATGATACTACCAATAAAATCAGTATGACAGATATCTGCTATACTTCATGTAACATCAATGATACGTTGGCTATACAAGGTGAAGTCCATCTTTCAGGGAGCTTTTACCTGGGCGCGTGTTCCGTTGATATTATTGATTCCGTAGCCCCGGTAATAATGAGTGCTTTATTGGTTGACTCTCTAAAGCCCGGTGCACTTGATGAATTAACGGTGATTTTTTCCGAAGCAGTTGAAAATATTACTCGGGAAACGCCCTTTAAATTGTACTCTATCAATAGTAAAAAGGAATATGAAGCAAAACTTAAGAAGCGGGATCAGAATAATGTTACCGCGGTTTTTGAAGTGCTCTCATTGAATGAAGGAATGCCGAGAATTGGTATCGGAGATTCAATCAGAATTCATAAGGATGGAGAGGTTTTTGATACAAAGAAAAATGAACAGGATAATCCAAATAATGTCCGGCGACAAATTGAGGTTAAGCGTATTCCTATAGCACAAGACGTAGATGTTAATTCAACGATTAAACTCATTAATGATATAAATATGATAATTACTGTTACGCCGATTGACAATGAAAATATTACAGAGTATGACAGTTTGGCGGCAGTATTCGATATTTTTGATGTTGTGGGTAATACAGTTCGATCAGGACTTGAAATGGAATTCAAGAAAGAGGGTGATAACATTTATCTTTATTTTGAATGGGATTGCAAAAATCACTTTGGGCGTAACGTTGGTGGAGGAACCTATCTCGGGATGTTCATGATTGATTTCATTTATAAAGATAAAGAAGATGATAGTAGCATTAAAATTCTGAAACATTATGTTAGGCTTCGATATCTGTGTATTCAGAAGTAGGATAGTACATTTTTTTTATATAGTATCCAGGCGTGGGCAGACTATTAAAAAGTCAACCTTTTATTTAAACTGGTGTTGAGGTACTTGATACTTTTTTATGCTGGATATTTTCCCACAGATCCGGATACATACGTTGGGCGCAATCGGGACACATGGTATGGCTAAAATCAAGGTGGTCGCGCTGCCTGAAATACTCCTCTACTTCCTGCCAGTATCCTCCATCATCTCTGATCCTTTTACAGGACGCACAAATCGGCAGCAGTTCTCTCAGTTTCTCAATTTCCATCAAAGCTTTCTGTAAATCGCGTATCAGATTTATACGTTCCTTCTCAGCCTCCTTTTCAACAGTGATATCGCGGGTGACAATCATAGCTCCTTCAGGAAACGGAGAAATGGTAATGGCGAGAATTCTGTTATTATAAGGCATTTCCGGAAAATTCTTGATTTTTCCGGTTTGTATGGAATCCAGTAAGTGGGCATGCATGTCAATTGTATGCTTTGACGCGTAATCCCGGTACATTATATCACCGACGTTGGGAAGCCGGTCACCGGACTTCCGCTTTGCCGTGTTCGATTTGATAACACTTCCGATTTTGTCAACGATTATCGTATGAAAAGGGTTGAACTGAAACAGGGCAAAATTGT
The DNA here is from genome assembly GCA_965372145.1 of uncultured bacterium. Lineage (GTDB taxonomy): Bacteria > Fibrobacterota > Chitinivibrionia > Chitinivibrionales > JANQEN01 > CBDVBE01. Next base: position 18,463 of record CBDVBE010000029.1, read on the forward strand.
AGGCCTCTTTTTGCAGGATCTCCTCGTATTCCTGCTTGTAATGCCGGCTCTTCGCCCGCTGCTGAACGACATCATTTTTAAGCTGACCCAACTCTTTCTGAAGCTGCTGGATTTTTTCGGAAGGCTCCATACAATAACCCCCTCACCAAAGAAATAAAGTAATCGTTAATAGTAATTGTCCCATACTAGAAATTTTTTGTCAAGAGAAAAATTCTTAGAAAGATACAAGATGTGGTAGATAATAATTTACATGGGCGTATATATAGTGTGGGTAGAATTTTTTTTTAAAAGACTATATCTTTCGCAGTTAATTTCCGTTTTTATATGTAAGGATGATGGCAAATTATACAACTATTACAGCGGCAATTAAAAATTACTCACTTTTTTGTAATCCCCTCCCAACCTCCCCTTATTTAAAAGGGAGGGTTATAAGGTAGGTGAGTAATATTTAGTTGCCGGAATAATAATAACTATCAAAACAACACACAAAATTGTCGAAGCCGGAAAGATTACTATTTGACTATTTTGCCACCGTCCCACTAACCGGCAATATATTTGCTTTACTGAACAGATAAATCTATTGTAAAATAGAGTATATTAGAGATATACTAAAATTTGTATCCTATTGATGTAGTAGATATTCCACTGATTTCTGTGTTATGAACGATTCTATATTGCCCAAGTGTCTATATACTAAACAGAGGAATTTAATTATTGTACTGGAATAAACATTGAATGAGATGTAAACTTATATTTTTAATTATTATCACCAGTATTTTCTCCTCATTGCCGGATGTTCCTTTTGTGGCCTACAGGGAGGGGCGTTTGCTGGCAAATGTGGAGATCCTTGCTTCTGTTGAGCCGACATTCCGACATAACGTATCCCTGCCGATCTGGACCGGCTTTGCCCTTGTGATACCCATTCAAGGTGAACGTACCAGTAAAGGTTTTGAGTTAGCTGTTGAGTTAAGGAAAAGTTTTCCTATAGGCCCTCATTTCTCAGGATTCTTTATTTCCGCCTATGGCGGTATGGCAGTGATGGAAGTTACAGAATACTATCGGGATAGAGTTACCGGGCAAGCCTGGTTTCCCGGAGCAAGTTTCGGAATAAAAGCCGGCTACAGATTAGTACCGGTATCGGTAGGCATCAAAAAAATGAAATGGGGAGTCTGGCTGGAACCATATTTCAGTGTGTCTTTTTCAACCTATGCAAGGGCCGGGACCCTCGTGAGTGCAAACAATCCATTATTGACAGCAGGGATTCGTGCAGTAACAGGATTTGCAGGCAAGAAACAATAACCAGCGCTTGCACTTTAACAAAACGGTATAAAATAGGAAATTCGTATTATGAGTTTAAATAAAACAATTCTTTTCATTTATACGGCACTTTTGATTTCTCCAGCCCATGGCCAGCCACAATGGACCCTCAGAAATCCCTTACCTACAGGAGAATATCTGCAATCGGTTATCTGGACGGGTGACCAGCTTATCACCGTAGGCTCGACCGGTGCGATACAAAACTTTTTGTAATTTGTCTACATTAGCATCTTTGTTATTATAAAAAACATCTATATCTTTGGTAAAACGAGGGTAACCATGGAAGGCAACAGCATATCCACCCACAATTACATATTCAACTTTGTGTTTTTCCAGTAATTGTAATAATTCTGCGAAGTCTTGTTGGATATGCATATAAGAATTTACCTGCTTGTAATCTTAAAATTTCTAACTCGTCGAGACGAGCTTCAGGGGACTGGTTTTTCCAATAATTAATGTCTTTTTCTTCTAACTCATTATGACTTTTAACTACTGATATGGTTAATTTTCTACTCATATTATCAAAATACAATTAAAGGTGATTTTTAACAATTCTTTTATTTTGTAGAACAGCCAACACCGAAAATATACTGATTCATTCAGGAGCAATTAGTTGGTTGTGTATTTTATAGCTACGAAGAATATGTCCGTTTACCCAGCTCTTGATCGTTTCTTCTGAAATTCCATGTCTAATAGAAACACATTCCTTATCGAAATAATCTCCTGATAAAAATGAAATAATCCCATTCTTGTAAATGTGAATTTCTAATATTTTCTTAGCAAAATTACCATCCTTTTGCAAAAATTTAATAATTTGATAAAAGAGATTTTTGTTCGAGATTAATTTTTGACATTATATGTCCCTTATATGTACTTTCAGCATTCCTTATTTTAAAATCATCACTACGACCGAATGAAGGCGTTTGAAGGAGATAGCAGCAGTTCGTGCCGGTTTTGGCAAATAAGTCAGTACCCCAGGCTCCGGTGCCCCCGGCATATAGAGTTGAGGTTTTAAAAACAACTTTTGGCGTTAAAGATGATTTTGAACGATTCTCTTATCGAACCACAGTTGCCTTCATCGATGCTTTATTTTTTCCGAACTTTGCCACAATCAGGTATATCCCGGACGGGACTTTTATGCTCTTCATAGGTTGCACAATAGTATGAGATCCTTTGGAGAACAGCTTCTGGTCTGCAATGGTATGCACAACTTTGCCGGATGTAGAGAATATTTGAATAGAGCCCTTTGCAGGAGCAGCAATATTCATCTTTATAATAATTGATTTATTGGCCGCAAGTAGCTTTACAAAACCGGTATTCTCCACTACCGGGTGGGGTAAGGTTGTTCCCGTTTCAGCAATATAGCTCCATTTTTGAAAATGAAAATAGCCACTTGATTGTTTGTCATCCCTACTAACAATGCGCTTCTTAGCATCATAGGCATATTTCAAAAATTGTTCAGATTGATATTCAAAATTCTTAAATGAATACGATACTACGAGCCCCTGTGGATTATAGGTATGCACTGCTTCTTTTAAAGTAACATACGCATCCAAACTATCTACCCATAACAACGATTTTTCTTCGCTGATACCAAATTCTTCATAGGCGTATTGATATAATTTCTGTTTATAAATTTTGTTTAAATCAGTATTAACGATTGAATAGTCCACCTTTTCCAGTTGATTTTTGCTGTTGTATGAGTAAACAAAAAGCTCCTTATAATAATTTTTATGTTCCGCTACACCATTAAAAATTCTTATATTTTCCGTTGTACTGAATATTGAATCAAGCATAGTATCATTTGAATATTTTAAACGATAGTTAGCCACTATCTTCGTGTAGGTTCCTCTTGAACCTGTCATATAAACACATCTCATGCTATCAAAGGTTGGTAAATTGGAATTCCCGAAATAGGTTATAGTATCTCTCCAATGGTGATAAATCTCACCCCCAAACTCCGCATAGCTGATATATTCTTTGGGTTTATTGTCCTCGGAATAGGCCATGCGCTGCCCGCAGCTGCCTCGCAATCCATCCCAATTGCCGGCACATTTTCCATTTTTAAAATAGTAAACATGATACATAGACGTATCGGATTGGGACACATACCATCCGGTTAAATTTTCTGTTGCCGGATCATATTGAAACAGATAGTTATAATATAAGGTGGATGAATCAGAATTATATACACGTATATTTTTAATATCCAACGGAAGAGAATTGATAAAGGGGATCAGATCGAAAGCTGGCAGCGTGAGTGATCCGCCAGGGCAGTAATGTTGATCTTTTTCAAGATACCGCAACTCTTCCCACTGTTGAGCAAAAAGACTTGCAGTTAACAAACACAACAAGAAAAGGTGTTTTTTCCGGTTGGATTGCATAACAACGTCCTTTCTGTCAAAAAAATAGCCAACTTGACCGCTTTAGAGATGTTTACAAAGTTGTTTTAAAGTACTCAACCCTCTTATCGTCCCGGCAACTTGGTTGTCAGGAATTTTGACATCTAAGAATAAGATAATGCTTCTTGGCCAAGCATGCAAGAAAAGTTTGAATTTCAGATAAAAAAAGCACATTTTACCCCTACTTCAGTAGTTCACCTATTCTCTGTCCCATATCCCTAACCTCAAAAACCTTCCACTTTAAACCGTTCCCTAATCTCACCACTCACCCACTCAGGGAACACGAAGAAAGATTCGGTCAGGGTAAAGATGCCCGTTTCTTCTATCGGTTACGGTAACGGAACAACCTTTATTTTTTGTAACTATGCCCCATAGTCCCCATAAATATATCGCTACATGCTTGATAATAAAGCCAATTATGGGGTACTCACGGCTTGTGCCGTCCTAAAATAAAAAGAAATCTTAAAATGTTTAAACTTCAAACTTTTAACTTTCGACTTTCGACTGCTCTTTATTTATTCCTTTGAGTTAAGCCTTTTAACAGGGTATATTTCTACTATTGATAATTACCACCCTATTCAATCCCAAAGGAGTTTATCATGAAAGCATCACTCACTTTTTTCATCCTGCTTATATCCTTCATGAGCTTATTTCTCTTTCAAAACTGTAACAGCCCATCCGATGCCGGCAGTGTTGACACACTTTATGTTATCCATAAAGACACGGTATATATAAATGCGGATACCCTGGTAATCCAGGGCGATACGATATACATTAACGCGGATACCCTGATTATTATTGATACCCTCTATATCACGGCTGATACGATAATTATCGGTGCTGATACGCTCTTTATCGGCCAAGAGGAAGGGCCGATAATTCTTGACCTGTCAAGTCAGATATTCTATAGCGTCTCTTTCCTGTCAGAGTTTGTTAATTTGAAGTGGTTAAAATTAACCGGTTGTCACAACCTCAGAGATGTCAGTGGAATAAGCAAATTAGCGAAGCTTGAATTTCTCGATCTGCAAAGTTGTGACAATCTCAGCGACCTTACTCCCCTGAACAGCCTCAGCGGTCTGAAAGACCTGAATTTATTCGGCTGTAATAGCGTTCTCGACATCACCCCGCTGAAAGGCCTTCCCGCAATTTCCTACCTGGTGCTGGGGAGCCCTGTCAGTGATATCAGCCCCCTGTGCAGCCTGTCTACCCTGAAACATCTGGAAATAAAATCTGATGTACTCACCACTGTTCCACCGCTCACCGGTCTGACCGGGCTCGAGCATCTCAATCTTGCATCCTGTTATAATCTTAGTGACATTAACGCACTGGGTGCGGTTACCACTCTTAAATATTTGAATTTAAACAACTGTGATATTACCACTATCACTCCATTAACCACTATCTCCGGGCTTGAGGTCCTGAGTTTGAAAGGGTGTACAAACATTACAGATGTCAATCCGATTAATACCTTTAAAAACCTTACAGAATTGGATTTAAATAACTGCGGAAGGATAACTGCAATAAACCTGGATAGTCTGGCTAATCTTGTCGCTATAGACTTAGAATACTGCCAGAGACTCAGAGAAGTCAGTATGAGCAATCTTTCTAATCTAAGAAGTATTAATTTTGGATCAAGCAGTAATAAACTATATAAACTAACTTTAAACAACTTAAATCAATTAATAGAATTACAAATGCCCGGCAGTCCTGACCTGTATCAAATCAGTATAACCAATCTTCCTGAATTACTAACCCTGAATATCACCAATTGTAAAATAATTACAACTATTAGTTTTACCAACTTACCAAAAATAGAAAATCTCACCATTAGAGGATCCGGTAATGAAAGTGATAATCTCAATGATATCAGCAGCTTAGGTACTCTTGCCAGTCTTAAAACTCTCAATTTATCACAACAGTATGGATTAACGAACCTAAATCCTTTGTCAACCCTTTCCAACCTTGAACAACTTAATGTAAATGACTGTGGGAATTTAAGTGATATTTCAGCTCTATCTAATTGTACAAATCTGAATTCCCTTGTAATGCGTTATTGTGATATCCTTTCAGATATAACTCCTTTGAGCAGTTTAAAGAAACTGGAATATTTAAACATAGGCAATTGTAATATCAGTGACTTTTCTCCCCTTCTCTCCTGCTGGAGTTCCGGAGACGTCGTGCAGTTATACGGTGTCCCGGATACGACAATAACACAGTTGGAAGCTAACGGGGTTATTGTTTTGCAGAAGTAGCGTTTGAGGAGATCGATTCCGCTCCAGTCTTTATAATGCAAATACAATGCAATCCCCCAAACAGCTTGGAAAATAAACGCTCCAAAAATAGGGGAGGGCATGCTCTACGGTTTAATATCTTTATATTTTCCACAAAAACCCCATAGTCCCCTTCAGTGGAACACGGAAAAAGAATCGGTCAGGGTGAAGATGCCCGTTTCGTCTTTCGGTTACGGAAAAACCTTTATTTTTTGTGAATATGCCCCATAGTCCCCATAAGTACACCGCTACATGCTTGGCAATAAAGCCTGTTATGGGGTACTCCCGGCTTGTGCCGTCCCAAATATGGTTTATTTTAAAATCTTTAAATTGTGTCTATTGTGTTTTAATAAGTGATAATTGATAATTTTGAAATTTGAACTTATCTCTAATATCGAGTAGCAATTTTAGTTGTAAACTCTCTTAAAATATTTCATTGTTAATTTTCTATTGTTCATTGTTAATTTTGAAATTGTCTTTTTGCCGTACCCCATTGGTAAACGCCCTTTTTCACAATATTTTCCGATAATTATTGAAGTTTTATGCGGCGGGAATTATACAGTAGGGGAAATGGTTTTTGTGCTGAGTGAACCATTATTTAATTTCTCGCAAAGACGCAAAGGACGCAAAGGAAAAATAAGATAGTTCTTAATGCAATACCATTTTAACCCTCTGGGGTTTATTAAACGAAATACATTTTAAGGAAACTAGCATACCTATTAACAGAAGGGACCGGAAATGGTTAACAGAAAGATTTGTACGTATGCAGGTGTGTGTATAGCGCTGTTTTCGTTAATTGCAGGTGTTGATGCTGCTGAGAAAAAATCACTTTTTTCCTTTTCAATTTTTGGCGGGCCTCAGTATGGTGGCATAAACGAAGAACAAGAATTAGATGCGGTTACCAGTGCCACAAAATTCGGCGGTAAAACAGGAATAAGGATCGAACTGAAAATAAAACGCCGCTTTATTATCGAAACCGGATTGGAATACCTCTCCTTTAATCAGGATTTGACCTACCTAGACGCTTCAGAGAATTATAACGGGACATGGAAACTCTCCTTGCAACAGCTGAGGATTCCCTTAACGTACAATATTCATCTTCGAGAGAACAGACAACATGATCCGTTGATCATCCTCCGGTTCGGACCGTATCTCGGGTTTCTGGTTTCTGATAAGACAAAGAATACAGGAACGGTGCCTGAATATACTACAAAAAGTGCCGAGGGAGGATTAGTGATTGCAGGTCTGATATGTCCTTTCACTATTGGTAAACACGTTTCTACAGGAATATTTCTGGACATGCAGCGTGGTGTCTCAATATTCTGGGAAGACCCATACAATAAGGGAGAAGGATTTGGTGTGAGTCGCACAAGTGTGATGAGTTTTGGATTATTATTGAGGTTTTGTAATTTCTAAGTGGCTATTTGTACATCGGTAACGGTATAATTTTTTTTCTCCACAAATACCCCATAGTCCCCGTAAACATATTGCTAAGCTATCTACTATTTTTGGGACGCTCGCGCGTAGCTACCCCCCAACAGGCTTAATCTCAACAGTTACGGAGCATCTACTCGGGGGGAGCACAAGGCATTATTATTAAGCAAGAGATTTCAAGACTTTTCCTTCCCATTAATCATTAGTCACTCTAAAATTTCTTTAATCTTTACACTAACGCCCCATAGTCCCCATCAGTATATCGCTACATGCTTGGTACTGACGCTAATTATGGGGTACTCCCGGCTGTTGCCGTCCTGAATAAGAAGAAATTATAAATTTTAATAACTCTCAAATTTTCAACTTTAGACTTTTGACTTTAGACTTTTGACTTTTGACTTTCGACTGCTCTTATTGTTGAACGCCTTTTTTCATTTTTATTTTGATTTCTATTGCCCCTTTGTCCGGCGGAAATTATACATTATGGGAATGGTTTTTTGTTCTGAATGAAAAGTGGTTTTGTGAACATTGTTCTCGGATCGCTTAATGCTACTGATAAGGTGAAATGAATTTATTTCAAATAGATTAGATTTGGTACGGATTATGTGATTGTTGGGGATATATGCAGAACCTTTTTGGTTAAATTTCAATCTTATAAGTTCTGCATATACCTAGTTGAACAAAATCGCTTCGCGATAGCTGGTCGGCAGTTGGATATTTTGAATTATATACAGTAATATGATACTCTTATATATTATAGGAAACGAGATAAATACAAAACCCATATAATAAGGTAAGGTGAAACGATAATAGGCCAACGCGGGCTCCTCGAATCGACATCGTTCAACAAAATTTTATCTGAAATGAAAGTGGCGGTGTTCTTTGTCGCGGGCAGGTGTGGTATTTCTGATAAAATCCTTTACGAACCCCGCGGTTAAAATTGTAGTTGTATGCAATTTCCCTATTTCTACTGTTT
>CBDVBE010000030.1:0-26439 GCA_965372145.1 uncultured bacterium
CGAGTATACAATAAAAAAATGATAACTCCTGATAATTCACAAATCCTTTAGTCGTATCTTACCCCTATCTTACCCCGGAGATAAATTAATAAATTAACTAATTTTCCAATCCTGCTTTTAGAGTTAACATAGTAAATAGTGACGGTTATAAAATAATAACATATGTTCACACCATGCCACGATCGCCGCGAATATCAGTTCCTGAATGTACCCATCACATTATGGCCAGAGGTCTTGATGGTATTGATATATTTGGTGACGATGAAGACCGATTGTTTTTTCTGGAATTGCTGGGATAGTATTGTAAAAAAGATGGGCTTTAAATGCTATATGGTAACTCAAATTGTAAACTTTCCTGTTCGGAGTCAACCATCAGTTTCCGTTATGATCAAACGTGCAGAAGAGAGTTATGGTGGAGAGGTGGAAAGTCTTAGTCTTATTAAATTATAACCGTCCCGAAACTCGTAACCGTCCCGAAACTCGAAACTCTTCATTAAATACAATCGTCAGGAACAACCCTTTAATGTGTGATCATAGTCACATGTTGTAAGCTTATAGGAAAATGAAATTTTATACAATTCTAATCAATCGATTTCTCAGCAAATTGAATTATCTAATCATTGCCACCCGCCGGCAAGGTAAAAAACTACCTTAAAATAGCATTTTTTTACATTTACGCGGTTTGCTTTTTATACCTATATTCATAGACACGCATAAAAATTAATATAGTGCAGATTTCAACAAATAGTGACGTATCCACCTGAAATACGATACGTTTGAGGTAATTGCATAATTCGGGAAAATTGTATACCTGTTTCCTGAGTATGAGTTTTAAAGCTGAGTTGAGTTGTGGAGTTATGAAATAGCACCCGAACTCGTACAAAACTCATACTCTATGGGTATAAACCTCTCGTTAGTCTCTCACGAGGAAGCAGGTATCAGTGTATACTAATTGTGCATTTACTCTAAATTCTTATTATTATATGAATATTAAGGAATTTACTATGAATATCAAAACCACGGTTCCATGTATTATCCTCTCTGTAGCTTTTCTCTGCTGGGCAGAGAATATCTCTATCAAAGGCACTGTTGAAGATACTGCTGGAAATCCTGTTGCCGGGGCAAAACTTCGTCTGACAAATTACTCTCATATAACGACCACTTCAATTGCCGATGGTTCATTTATCCTTGCAGGCGACACTATCACTGCATCAATACCGCAGACTCAGAAGGTACCATACTCATTTAATCTCATACTGAATAAACATAAAATTGTCCTGGTAAATAATGAATATTTTCCTTCACTTACGGTGACCATGTTTAACAGTCGCGGGAGAAAAGTATTTTCACACCCTTTTTTCAATCTTTCAGCCGGTACCCATACACTCACACTGAATAATGTCCCATTTGCACACGGATTATACTTTATTCAAATACACCATAAGGGTAACGTTTTCCGGAATATGAAAGTGTGTATTTTATCAGATCAAAAATACTCCTGCACCCCAACACCGCATGCATCTCCAAAACTTTATTCATCAATGCAAATACTGCAAAAAACAGAACTTGAAACAAGTGACACCTGTATTGTTTCCTCTGCCGGATTTAAACATAAACGTATTCTGATCACCAATTATATACAGGATGGAATTGAATGTGTCCTGACAGAATCAAAACCCTGGAAAGCTGAGAATCCATTGGAATATACAAAGGACATGGTAAAAATATATGCAAAAGGCTATGATTTCGAGATGGGACAGCCTGATCCTGATATCTGGGGTATGGGGACCTCTGTCCGGGAGCTGCCAATGCACACGGTCTCTTTTACCTATGACTTCTGGATGGACACGCTAGAAGTCTCACAATTGAAATATGATGAGCTGATGAAAAAAAGCTATACCAATTATGAACAACCCTGGTGGGTCGATGGGATTGGCTTGGGAGACAACTATGCATGTTATTTAATTTTCGAGTATGATGCGATGCTATACTGCAATGCACGAAGTAAGCAGGATGGCTATGATACTGTTTACAGTTATGATTCGATCGCCGGTAATCCCGGATTTTTATGCTCTTTTATTGGAGAACACACTGATATGAATAAGAACGGTTATCGCCTTCCCACAGAAGCAGAATGGGAATATGCGTGCCGCGCCGGATCTGCGACTGATTATTCCTGGAATAAAGATTTCAATCCATACCCCGTATCAGCCGATGATACCACTGAAATCGGCACCTGGTCTGTCTGGTCTGCAAATTCTTCGCTCCTTGACACGACTACCGATTACGGAGTACATCCGGTAGGAACAAAAAAGCCGAATGCCTACGGATTATATGATATGCATGGTAATGTCTCTGAATACTGCAATGATTTTGACGAATATTATCCTTATGAATTTGAAGTTACTGACCCTGTTGGTTCGCCGACAGGCACCGCAAGAATTTTGCGGGGGGGAAACTGGAGCAGTTATGCGTCACACCTGCGCTGCGCAAACCGTTACTTTGTTACCATTGATTACCCTTACTATTTTGTCGGTTTTCGAACGGTACGGACGGTTGAATAAAAGTAAAAAAATTAAACACTATGATAACGGGATAGTAAAAAAAAGTTTAAGATATAAGACCTCAACCTGATGTCTTGTTTATCTCAAAGGAGAACGGAAATGAGTAGAAAATCGATGAGTAAATTATTAGCAGTTGCATGTATGATAACAGTTGTGTATTCGCATATTTTACTTGCAGCGGAGCCTTATCCGGGCTATACCATGTTTGGCAGCGGGAGCAAAGCCTACATCTATGATATGGAAGGAGAGCTGAGACATACATGGAGTGCTTCTGGTGGAAGTATTCAAACAACAGCGTACCTGCTGCCGGATGGTAGTGCACTGTTTCCACTTCAAAATAGCAGTTGTCCTTTTCGTCCCCAGGGCGCCCATCCCGGTGGAACTATCCAGAAAGTAAGTTGGGATGGTGAAATACTATGGGATTTTGATTTCTGCGACAATAGTTTTACGCCCAGTTATGATATTGAACCATTGCCAAACGGTAATGTGTTGGTTATTGCCGGTGTTTCGAGTAACTCATCCGGACCGGGAAAGATATTTGAAGTAAAACAGACTGGTAAAAATGACGGTGAGGTGGTGTGGGAATGTAATGTTAATTCGCTGATGAGCGGCGTTCGGGGGTATATGAATTGTGTGAGTTACAATCCGGACCTCGATCAGATTGCGATTAACATTCAAACACCGGCTAAAACCGTAGCGGTAATCGACCACGGTGGAAGCGGTGATTTATTATCAAAATTTAACCAGGGATTTTCAGGTCGAATTCACGGTGGCTGCTGGGTTATAGATAAATTCCTTGGTACCGATATACCGATTCCTGATGCTCAGCCGGATTTGATGAGGGTGGGTAATATAGTCACCGTAAGTAATGGAAACAGAGAGGTCGTTGAAATTGACCCTGTAACCAGTACAAAGGTCAAAAGTATTCCCTACAGCTTTGGCTCTAATCAGGGAGGGGTACAGCGTCTTCCCAATGGTAACACGCTGGTGACAAAGGGATATTCGAGAAGTGTTGAGGAACTTGATGACGACGGTAATGTTGTGTGGTCGTTAAGTCCTTCGGCACAGGCACAACGGGCGTATAGATACGGCGTCCATTACCCTGGCGTATCAGAGCTTAATCCGACAGGAACTGTTGGAAAAGGTTCCCCGGTAACACAAAAATCTTTGCGCGTCGTGTACAATCATCTGAAGGGACAGGCGAATCTGCTCTTCACAAATAATAATGGTCCCGCCACCGTGCGTATTTTCTCTCCAGGTGGTAAAGAGATGTTTTCTCAAGTTACGACACATTCAACGGTGATTGTAAATACCAGTCGATTTTCCGGAGGATTGTACATCGCCCAGGTTGAGTTCAGTTCGGGGCTTTCTCTGAGAACACGTTTATGTTTTGTAAGGTAAGTGAGAGGAATTTTCTTTCCTTCTTTGGGCTTATGTCAGCGCGAGCTCGAAAAACAGGTAAGGGTGTAGTACCGGATGTTTATACTATGCCGGTTAAGCTTGATAATCCTCAAAAGCAGAGGGTTGGAATTGTTTAGCAGGATTTGTAGAGAAAACTGGATCACAGATCCAGGCCACACTAGTATTTTTTAGCATCACACTGTGATTTAGTCTGTGCCACCCGTCCGTCCAATCGATCCGCATTTCACCGTGGTCCGGGTGATAGATGCACGTCGCGTCCTTGCGATAATAACTGGATTTGTAAATTGTATTCTTTTCCCACCTCTCGACGTTAAATTTGATGGTCAACAGCTTATCCCGCACCTCAAGACGGTTATGGGTTACGGAGGTATGTTTCGATTTTTTCCATGTTTTGCTTCCACCTTACAGTCAAGGTTGAAAAGAGTAAAATAAGAGCGGCAATGCATGTGCGTTTATACCTTACTGCATTGCCGCCCCTGATTAACTTACATTTAATGCTGTCATCCCCTTTTCTGATGCTTCTTTTACTGGAGCTTCAGGAACTGAAATGAGTAGCTTCCGGACTGGTCCATATCACGCTCATGAAAATAGATGATATAGGTACCTGTTTGCGGAAGCTGGTAGTCCTGGAGGTAGAGGGGATTATAACTATTGTAATATGGATTATCTTGACTTAGAGATTGCAAAACAGCTCCGTCAGGAGCAATAAGGTCGATATGCATATCCAACGATCCCTGTTGCGGAGCGATTCTAAGAGAAATCCGGTCCCCGGTAGTACCTTGGAACTTGTATGCTTTAATCTGGTTCCACCAAACCTGTTCCGTCCATAATTGATCATATATAATAGTAGGAGCGTTCGCCGTAATAATAGTTTTTGAAACTATATTAAGCTGGTAGTAAGACACATCATTCGAACCCCAGTCTCCGCAAGTAATTTTATATGTTCCATCTGATGGCAGTGTATCTGTAAGGAAAGCGTGTCCATAACTGTTATAATAAGGGTTATTTACATAAACAGACTTACGAAGGTTATTCCCTGCATCATACAATTTAATTTCAGGATCAAACCCTCCCTTCCATGGGACCATCTGTAACACAATTATTTCCCCAGCTTTTCCACTGTATTCGAAATAATCAAGTTCCGCCTGATAGATACTGTCTGTTACCACATCGTTCCCGTCCCCATCCGGATCAAGCATTGTTCTTCCTAATACAAACGGGTTAACCGCACTTTTCACCGAATCCGTACCATCGGATACCTCAACCTGCCAATACCAGGTTCCGGGCGCATAACCCGTAAGTGACAGATAGGTCGGGATAGCAGTCAAGTTTCCCTCGGCCAGCGTGCCGGGAGGATTGGTCGTAGACAGATAAATATTATAATGCAGTACATCACCCGGATCCTGATCACTGGCGCCGGACCAGGAGAAGGGATATGAGTAAGGAGCATCGCCGAACACTTCATCATACCAGGGTTTGTCAAGCACCGTCGGCGCAAGGGGCGCATGATTCGGCGTTGTAAACTTCCACACCGGGCTGTACAGGTCATTAGTCCCCTTGCGCAGCCGTACGCGCCAGAAATAGGTGCGGTTTCCGTTGAGTGCGGGAAATGTCTTTACTGTATCGGTTGCCCATACCCCGACTGCAGTGGTAACATTATTGCTGTCCGTGCTGTAGTATGGTCTATACTCAAATCCGCTGCGGTTGTGCCAGGTTGCAGTTGGTGTCCAGCTTGCCACTGCCGATCCGTTCGCTGGGCTTATTAAAATATTTATCAACTGAACCGTGTCGTATACTACGAAGGTGCGTGTGAGGCTGTAGGTTGTATCCTTTGCGTCGTAGGCAGCGACTCGCCAGTAGTATGCGCCTGTATCGAGCGGAAGCTGGTTGGGGTAGGTCAAAGCTGTCAGACCGCTGGATTTAAGCGGTGGAGGTGCGGTTTTACCTATATAGAATGAGTATTTTACAGTTTCGCCGGCATCACCTCCTGTTGAAGCAGTCCAGGTGAAATTCAGCGGAGCAGTAGCTGCAGACCCGTAGTACGTATCGTCTGCCGGTCCACTTAAACCCGGCGCTGTGGGCGGATGGTTGGGCGTATGGAATACCCAGATAGGAGTATAATGGTCCCGGTCAAGCCAATCCTTTATAAAAACCTGCCATATGAAACTCCTGTTGCCCGGAAGGTTGTTGAGCACAAACATTGTATCGGTGCTGTACCCGGATGCTCCGCCGACAAAAGTGGTATCCTCAATTTTGAAATAGTTGAACTGATAGGTGCATTCCGGTATTACGTTCCATCTGAAAATCTGGCTGCTCCATCCCGCAAGGGTTGTGCCGCTTTGTGGCGTAAGAAGGATATTGGTATTGAGAGCCTGTTTTGTCACGGCGATGCGATATTCCTTCTGTGCGCCACCGGTGGAGGAAGATACGATTACGGTAACGGTTTGAGTACCTACCGTCAAAGGAATAGGGGCCGACTGCTGGCCGCTGAACACATTTTCTCCGTTAACGGTGATTCCCGCAAGAGGGTCCTTTGCCGTCGGTGTTACTGTCATGTTTTCCACCGCGAAAGGAACGGTATCGCAGTAGTCAACGATGACGGGATCGAAGGACGGTGTAAGTGTTCCCGCGCTCGGAACGAGCGACGAGAGTCTGGCGCTTCCGCCTTTATCCAAATGGATTGTATACTCCATCGAGTAATACGGGTCTTCAGCGGTCACGATCAACCGCACGGTCATGGTATCTGCGGTAAACTTTATCTGCGCAGTCGTGCCCGAGGCGATCGCCTGACCGTTGATTCTCAGGGAAGCCTTATTGCTTGAAGTAACCGCGGTTACTGTATATATAGTGTCTTCAGTATCCACGGTATCCCGGTACATAAAAGTCGTGCTCGAAAAAGCGGGCCGCAGGCAACCAGAGGTAGTCAGGCTGCTCAGCGTTGCAGTATCGCATTCGAGTTTGCGGAAGATATTGACGTAATATCTTTTTGTTGTTAAATTGTCGGCAGCGACGACACTGACGGTTATGGCATTGTTGCCTTTTGCAAGCGTAAAAGGCCCGTTCCATGCCCCATGCAGAGCAAATATATTGTCAATATATATCGAAGATCCGCTTGAGTTCATGGCAAACGGCTTTACGCTGACCGTATCAATGCTTTGCCGTACCGTGTCATAGTACATAGTGTCATGAGGGCTGAACACGGGGCGCAGATTCGGCGAGCTTGCATACAAGCCTGAGAGCCGCGCATCATTTGACGGTATGCGAAATGTTGCGATTCTGTATACCCGCTGCGTTATGCCGTTTTCCGCATTAGCCGTGACAGTTACCGTATCGATATTTCCTTCTATCAAGTATATCGTTGACTGTACGGTCTTCTTCGTCCATGTGCCGTTGTTGATACGCATGGTCGCATTCGTATCCTGCGATACTGCAGTAACAATTATCGACGGGACCGTATCTTCAAAAGTGTAGATATAATTTGTCGATGAAAACGCCGGAGTAAGCCCCGGACGGTTAATAGTCACGCTTGAGAGAAATGCATTGTCATTTGCTTCACGCCAAACCCGTATCGTGTATATTTTTTTAAATTGAGGATCCTGGGCCGTAACAGTGACGGTTATGGTAGTAAGTCCTCCGGAGGTAAGATCAACCACATTGCCTGTTTGAGGTATTGAGCCTGGTATTGATGACAGGCTTGTGACGGTTACAGTTGCAAATGGATTTTTCGGCACTGCCACGATCGTTATTTGCGACCTGCGGTTTGGCACTGTATCGGCATATTCGTAAATTGTGCTGATGAACGCCGGCGTAAACGAAAGGCTGTCGGCAGGTAATCCGGAAAGGCTTGCCAGTCCTGCTTCCGGGCTCCCCCGCTGTGTTACACAGATTCGATAATCGGCTTCCTTGACCCCCGTGGAGGTTTTGAGCTGAACCCTGACGAAAAGCGTATCTGCCGCTCCTGCCGCAACATACTGCTTGGCGGAAAAAGTGTCGGGTTTCAGTTCCGTCATCGTAGCTTTGTAAATGAGAAATAACTTACACATTTTGTCAAGAGGTTTTGCTTTTACCGCAATGGAATCGGTTCCGTTGGGAAGCGTGTCGTGGTACACCATGATATTGGATGAAAAAGCGGGTACAAGCGAACCTGACGATACCTCCAGGCCGGCGAGCAGGAGGATGTTTTTTCGATAAAAATCAACGATGTAAATCGCCGAGTCACTATTGTCATATGAATACACTTTGATGGTTTGCGGATTCGTTCCGACAAACAGGTTTTTAATAACGATCGCCTTTCCGCTGTTAACCGTATCTCCGTTCAGCGTTAAAACAGCTCTGACGTCGTTCGGCACAAGCGTTATTATCGCGGAATCCTGCTCGAATTCGAGTGAATCGATATAGTGCAGGGTATCCGGATAAAATGACGGCTGAAGCACACCGGGAGAAACGGTCAGTTGCTGGAGTGAGGGCTCCGGCGCAAGTCTTTTTGTAATAAGGCAGTATCGGACGGTGTCCGTTAAACTCTCCGATATAACCGTAACCGTAGATGTATCGAAACCTTCCCTTGTTGGAACGGAATTTGAGGTAGCGCCGCTTTGGACCAGTTGATTGAGCACATAGATAACGGCCTTCGGATGCACTGTGCGAGGCGCAAATTTCAGACTGTCGATAGTGTTGGGTACCGTATCCCTGTATACATACACATCCGGATCGAATTCCGGTTTTAAAACGAGCGCATTTCCGCCGCCGTAAACAACAAGCCCCGCAAGCTGCGCTTCATTGCTGCCCCAGTTTGCAACTATGAAAGTGTATATCCGGGTATTTATGTTGTCACTGGAAGTAACCGAAACTGTGATTGTATCGCCGAGAAAGAATTCGCGTGAAGCAACTCCGGAAGCTGAAACGATGTTATTGATCTTTAATGCCGCTGCAGGATCGTCCAGCACCGGGGTAATAGTAATTCCCTTTGTCGTGTCGACCGGTTTTATTTCATAACTATAGACCATTCGATCGAATGTAACCACCGAAGGATTATATTTCTGCCGCATGGAGCCGTTAGCGACCGACACATCTTTTAAATAAGCGTTCGCAAATTTCGGCGTTGAAAAGGATCGTATTGCGCTGGGATATTCATTTCCTTTATCGTCAACACCTATTACGCGCAGGTAATATATTTTTTCATCACCCAACTGAATTTCGAACGAGGTGGCGTTGGTGTTTTCATATCCCGGCAAGTATTTCTCGGGAGGGGTTATAGTGTCGAGCAATATCTTGAAATATTTATTATTCAATCCGGGTTCGAACCTTACTGGTGTAAAGCATTCTCCGATCAATTGCCCCTCCTCCGGCGTGCAAATAATCGGCGTGTCCCCGACGGAATAAACGTGTATTGTATCAATAATCGACAGCAGTCCTTGTGCGTCAATGACCCTTACAAATACCAGATACGTGCCCTGCCTCACGCAATGGAGTAAAGTGCTGTCTGCCTTTGTGGTGTCGGAAAAGTAGAGCGAATCCACTGCCCAGAGGTAACTAAGAGCGCTGTCCGCGCTGTTTGTGTCGTGAGCGAATACCCTGACAATAACGGAATCTCCCAAACTTACTGCCGTGTCACTGAATGCGGGCGTGACAACCGGCAGGTACCACTGTATAGTGAAAGAAACCGTAATCCAGCCTGAAACCTGGCCATAAGAATCCTTTGCCTGTACCTCAAGTTTTTTTATACCGGCCGAATCAAACGTAACCGTATAGGTCGAATCTGTTGTGCTGTCGACAGTCGCATCATCTGAAAACTTCCAATAATAATATTGTATCGAATCATCGTCTGTTGCATATACAATCACAGTATAAGGTTCACCCACTCCCAGGGTTACCTGTTGGTCTTCAATCGTTACACTGGGATTATCATTTTCAATAGGATTAAAAGGTTTATCGTCAGTGCACCATATGCAAAGACTCATTGCGGAAATAAACGAAACAATACTGAATCTTGAGAACAGACATGCGAATGTCATTAAGAGCCTCCCTGGGGGGTGTGTTCGATGTACAATTTAATGCATATTTCAATAAACTTATATCTATTTACCATTTAAAAAAAGATTGATACTCCAAGACCGATTGCACATGCTCCGGCACATATATACATACCGTTACGTGTTTTCGAGTTCGAATTGATACGGCTCTCTGCTTTATTAATCAATGCAAGAAGTCTCTCCCGCTCAAGAGGGTCGTTCTGCGCATTATTATACTGCTCCACCAATCCCTCCTTCTCATCGATATCCTTACTTACATTGTACTGCTTGATTCCGCCTACTGTGCCGAACGCAACCATAAGGCTCCCGAAACCGATACGCCTGATCCACTGCACTTTTTTTCTCTTTTTCTCCTTTACCGCTTTAAGGGAATCTGTAAATGCTGCCGTGTGCTTCAGTTTATAAGAAAGTTCATGTGTCTGGCCTTCGCTGATCGACCAGGTTTCGGAAACCGGATCATATGACGGCAGAACAAGGTCCATTTTATATTTTCCCGGAAGTAAAAGTACACTGCTCCACGGTGTGGAGCCTGCTTTACTGCCGTTTAGCAGTATCAGGGCGCCGGTAGGATTTGATGTTATTTTTACCCCGCCGAACCTTTCCTTTCTGACCATTTCCGCAAATTTATCCGCGATATTTTTAGTTGACTTTGTAAGTACCTGTTCAATAGGACATTCGCAATCTTCATCCACTGAATACATAATCTGTCCGGTGCGAACGTTGATCATTTTAATTGAAAAGGTATGCATCTTACCGAGTTTTCCAACGGTGCCGGTGACAATGCGTTCCACGCCAAGCAGCTGCCCCATCTCCACGACACATGATTGTTCACTGCACAGATCGCTCTGCTGAAAATTCTGCTCCTGTAATATCTCGACCATCTGCGCACGCTCCATCACATTGAATCTTCCCGTTTTTACCATTTCCACGCGCAGTCGTTCGGAAATAATATCCGCTTCCTCATTTTCAATCCCTTTTGATCCCAGAGTGTTCACAGCGATTATCACTTTTTCTTTGAGGATATTATTTTGCTCCTGAATAGCAATACGATCCTCATGTTCCGAAACGTTCTCATTTATTGATGACAAACTGGTGTCTAAAGGCTGCGCAGGTACCGGTATTTCCTGCGCCGCAGTTTTCATATCTGTCTTGACGCTTTCATGCAGTAATGCCGTATCCGGCTCAAAAACCTCCGGGGGAAACGGCTTCCCGTCAATCTCCGATATGGTCTCCTTATCAATAATGATTCTATTGGAGTCAACATTCAGAACGTAACAATCCTTGTTTTCTGAAATAATATCGCCCTTGAAAGTCTTGCCTTCTTTAAGAACTATCTCACTTGAATAGACAATCAGGGAGAATATGAATAGAGCAAACACTGTGTTCCGCATACGCTTTACGATCATTAATCCTCCCTTTCAAATATACGAGCAACAATAGCGTATAAAAGGTAAAAATTTAGTTTGACTTACATATCGTATTTTTCGTACATATCATTTTCATGCAATACGCATGCCAATTTATTTATCATCGATTAATTGAGTTGTAACCGTCAAATATGAACACAACTTTATACTACAGACGTTTAACAACAGTGCAATTTGTCTGAAAAATCTAACACCCCTTGTCAGATTTATCTAACACATCAGCATTGATTTTTACAATTATTTAAGCGTCTTTTTAATACAGTACCACGATAAAAAAAAATACAATCAGCGCGCCATTAAAAGCAGTATGACATTACAGCAGCTTATTCTATATACACGGTTATAAAAAATAATGCATTAAATTAATTGGTATGTTTCTATCCCCCGTATTTAGTGCCTGTCCGGCAACTCAGTGTTTTACTTTAAAAATTAAACCTATTAAGTATCTTTTTCTTCCCAACAGAAATAATTCATGTCAATTCCTAAAAAAAGTAAATAATCATTTTTTGTCAATGGTTTAAAAGATAGTCGAAAGTCATAAAGTCTAAAGTCGAATGTTAAAAGCTGAAAGTCCAAAGTCGAAAGTCAAAAGCTGATGGCCTGTTTGTCAACTTCGAATATTGTTAATTTCATTAGTATCGGCATGCCTGTGAAAACCTTATTTCTATTCAAATGACTTAGTAATAAACCTGACACTCCTCCACTTCTCCTACCTTATTATTTCGTATAGTTTCCGGCAACAAGCTTTCTTTATTCAACTCCGCTCCTTGGCAAAGTTGAAATAGTTAGAATTTTTACTATTATATCAGTCTGTCTACTTTTAATTATATTTGACAAAGAAAATATATGTGACAAATCCACTCATAACAGTCAATAAAAATTTATCTCGAAGGGTAATTAGGCATCACATAATCACATGAAATAAATGGAGGTTTTATGAGAAACCATTTCCTAAAACTGCTTATAATTTTGTTTATAGTATTGTCTGCGACAGCGTCCAGAAGTATTTATGTGCCCCCGGAATTAAACCCATGGATAAAATGGATTAAAGAGAAAAACCCGACTATTGATTGCATTAAATCAACAGATGACAGCTCTCTGATTTGCAATTGGAGTGGGATATTACAATTGAATGCTGATAAAAATGGACTGTCATTTTCTCAAAAATGGAAATTGTTTTCAGATGGTGTTGTTTCCCTACCCGGCAATACGAAATTTTGGCCTCAAAATGTGTTGGTGAATGGAAAACCCGCACCAGTTGTGACTAACGTATCTTACCCCGGAGATAAATTAATAAATTAACTAATTTTCCAATCCTGCTTTTAGAGTTAACATAATTTTAACGACGGGAGGCTTGTGTGGTATTAGGTTAAAATTAAAGTGTACCACTGTCGTATCAAACGTTATCTCATACACCCTCCTCCTTTATTCTCTCAAATCCCTTCCTGTTTTCCCCAGGCAAAAACCTCCCAAAACTCCCTCCCCAAAAATCTTCACCCCTATTCTTTTCGGTTCAAAAACCCTAAATGATAAAAATCGTATTGTTGACTGCCTTTTTTCATATCTGAACATGTAAATACAAAAGCATTCTAATATTTTGGGACGTTTATGCGCATGCCCAACCAGATGGCGCACAAGCCCTCTTTTTGGCGTGCTCGCGCGAGAGGTACCCCTCGTAATATGGGTTGCGTTAAACGAGGAATTATTTAAATTTCAGAAATCTAATTTGCTATCAGCATCAGCCAAACAGGAATTTGTGAGGAAGGTTTCCAGCTTTTAATTATCAGAAAATATTCTAGGAAAAGAAACTAAGGTACAAAAAATTTCGTAACGTATTTCCTATCCACCGTGGAGATTCTACTTACATAGGTACCGGGACTTAACCGAATTTTCAACTCCTCTGCATAGCTAAAAGACTTAATCATTCTCCCCTTTAAATCAGTAACTATTAGCTCAAAGGGTTCTTGGTAATTGATCATTATCATACCATTCTTTTTGTTATAAGCTACCAATGGGACCGGGGCTAATTTTGCAGAATTCTGCGATTTAATTGGAACAACACCAGATGTTATAAAATGTCCATTCCCTGCCGAATCTGAAGCCCAGATTATTACAAGAGAATCAAAGTGATTTGCTGTATCAGTGTGCCTGGTATAAATGGAATCGATGCGACATTTAATAGTTTTTACTTCTGTATTTATTAAGAAAAATGTACTACCGTTCAAATATGTGTTATAAAATGGCGGCTTCCCGCTGCCATCAGTCCAAAAGCCATCTTCAATTTCAGCAATGCCAAAATCATACGGCTTATTTGAAATATTTAACATTTCCTTAGGTACTGAATCAAGATCATTCCAATTACTGATTTTTAACCAATATTTTGAAAAGGTACTTATATAGGGATAATTTTCAGGAATTGAAAGTGAAATTGAACTGTCAATTGAAATTGGACATATGGAATAAAAATCTCCTGAAGCAAAACCATCAAAACAACCCGCATTAAGGCCACATGAAAATTTTATATCTTCCGAAAAATTAATGGTATCTATATGTATAGTATTATCCCATGGCACTGTTCCCTTTTTATGACATCCCGTAATTGGAATGGTTGCGGTGCCCGTATCGTAATCATCAATCGGGGCTGAAAAGTACAGTTGATCTGACCGGATAGGTGATATAAACAAGAAGAGGCAAAATAGGAAAATTGTATAATTCAATTCAGGATTATACACGATTCCTCCTTTAAAATAAAATCCTAATCCTTATTAATATATTTAAAGATATCTCATTTATCCTTTTTAATTTCCTTATGAAATGAAAAAAGCGTTTTCTGGCAGAAAACGGAGAAATTTACTTAATTAAATGCGCGCCGCCGTTATCTCTTCCGCTTCCCTCCTCCACCATTCTCTCAAATCCCTTCCTGTTTCCCCCAGGCAAAACCCTTCCAAAACTCCCTCCCCAAAAAATTTTTAACCATATTCTTTTCGGTTTCAAAACTTCTGTTTGCGGGGGGTAAGAGCAGTTCAAGGTTCCACCCTGCGTGTATAACTCTTAGTGAAAGATAAACTTTCTACTAATCGTTTAAAAGTTAAAGGTTTAGGTGGAAGGTAGAAACATTTAACTTTTCACTTTTAACTTTTTTACCACCATGCACTGGGCTTCGCTGATGGGATTGTCTAGGGTGAGCTGTTTACCTGTTCCATCCGCCGGTTGTTAATGCTTCCAAAAATTATTTCGAAATAATGATTTTCTTTACAACCTTTGAATTGTTCAAAGAAAGACAGATTACAAACATACCCTGCTTAAGATCTGGTATTTTTATTTTATAACCATTCTTAATTTCCTTAAAGAATACTTTTCTGCCTTTCATATCATACAGTGTGACAGAATATCTTTCTTTACCAGATTGGATATTTTCCAGTTTTAACAGGTATTCAGAGCTTGTTTTACGAATAGAAATTAACGGTGTTTTATTAAGGTTATGTTGAGTGGTTATAGCTGATGTTTGCATGAATTTGCCATTTCCACATGAGTCTACTGCCCAATTAAGGTAAATTGAATCTACTTCCCCATTACTAATTTTCAATCGATTAATCTGAAGTTTAATTTTTCTATTAGTACCGGTTAACAGATATAGTATTGGTTTATAATTATACGTATTTGTATGGTATTCAAAAACATCTGGCCACATACTTATACAATACACATCCTCCTCATATAAAAACATGGCGTTTGTCGTAGGTGAATCATAGAATGTATCAATTGGGCTAATGGAGTCCGGGTAGGTAAGAGCGGTATTCCAATTTGTATCCGGGTTGTTATAGGTACAGATATGCTTTTCTTGCGGGAAGTTAAAAGGATGGCCCGTTGTAAGAGCTATATCATATCTATATCCAGCGAGTGAATCATTACCAATAACAACAAGCCCCGTCCACATTAAGCCGCGAATACCAGGGTGGGTGTCATTGATAAGTATTTCTGAATCCAGACTATAAAAAGTTATTTTTCCTCCGCAAGAAAAGGTAATAGTATCATTATACCAATTCGTATTTGCAGGACGATCTCCCCAGACAGCAATCTCTCCCCACGCATATCTATCTGGAACAACCAATACTGTGTCCTTACAAAACGAGTTAATGCAAAAAAAGGTAATTATAATCAGAAGCATATATAGTATTTGCTTCATATGTTTAACAATCAAAACAATCACCTTATGTTTAATGGTATGTAAGCTTTACTATCTAATACTAATTTATCTTATTTGCTTATTTAAATCCACGTAATATTTAACCATAATTGTAATATCTGTTTTCTGTAAGAAAACAGCAAAAATTATAATCAATACGTAAATTTACCTGCAACAAAGATTTTATCGGACGGGTGGCCTTAACCGGTGTGACTATAGTAAAAATAAAATGTGTGGCCTGTATCTCTGACACACAGGTTTAATACAAATCTATACCCTCTGGCTGCAGCATAAGAGCTGCTGCTCCTGGCGTGCTATAAACACAATGCCCATTTTTAAATTTCTTCAGAAATGTTGAATAAATCCTCAATGCCCCATTTTTGTTATTTTGATTTATGTCAATTGCATAGTATTTTATTTTGGTATTTTGCAATTCGTTATTATCACTTATTGTTGTTTTTAGAGAATCTATTATTAAGTTTATTAACATATCAATCTAACCTTATGGAGGCATACAATGAGTGAAGAAAACTCAGGACAGAATGTAGATTTTACTGTCAATGTCAATAACTTGTACCGTGAAGAGAATATAACTGATCTCAAAGTTGCCTCTATCAGGAAACTGATACCGGTAAAACCGGATGGCAGCCTTGATGAGAGCAGGGCTCCTCTTTTTTATGGCCATTCCCAGCTGGTTTCTCCACAGGGACCAGTGCCGTTGCAGGCACAACTACCGGCAAACAATCTTCAGGAAGCTTTAGAAGTATTCCCGGCGGCAATGAAAAAGGATCTGGAAGATATGCTGAAAAGAATTCAGGATATGCAGAAGCAGGAGGAGAAGCAGAAGGAAGAGAAGAAGGAATAGTTAATAGATTTATCCACCATATCCAGTCGTTTTAAGGTTATTAGCCTTTTTGGCATAGAAAAGTGTTGTGTGAGGTATAGAGAGGAATTGTGTGTAAAAAAAATACAACCGGATTGTTGGAGCTTAATTAGATTCTGTTAAATATTGACAGATGACCGTCATTCCCGCATGCTTTCGGCGGGAATCCATGCCTCTAAACACTTAAAAAGCTGGATTCCCGACAAAAACATTCGGGAATGACATTCAAAACAAGCTAAATTTAACAGATACTAATTAGTTTCTGTTAAATATAGGAGTATTTTAGCATATTATTTAATAAGCGCCCCCTAAACCCCCCGAAGGGGGACTTGTAAGGTGTTGATTTTATAACAATTACAATTCAATAGAAGTCCCCCTTCGGGGGATTTAGGGGGCGTATCTGTCAAGTATTAACAAAATCTAATTAAGCTCAATACTGACGTGATGCAGAAAGGATTCCTTTAAGTACTCAAAGATAAGTTATTATCCATCGTGTGACACATTTTCAGAACTATTCACTAAATATTGTCAAACTACGAATACTATATTCAATGATTAAGTGCACTAAACACACAATGCTAACATGTTGATTTGTCAAATGATAGATTTATTTTTCAGCGATTTGCCTAATTTATATTACCGTACCCGTCAATTTCTTCCCTAGATTTTTCTGAATAATAGATAAATTAGGCTTATATTTAAGTATATACCAAATTTATTTAATAATCGTGTTCATAATCACCAGAATTCGTAAGTATACCACTAATTACTGCTGATTTCATACAAATCAACGGGGGGGCTGTATGAAGGTATCTTCATTTATTTCATTCCTGTTTTTTCTTTTAGTTTTCAATACTGCAATCAGTTCAGAATCATTGCCTCAACCAGACAATGTTGACCTGCATGTAAAAATTCCCGTTACCGGGGCAGGTGAAGTGGATAAACTTCTTTCCATGGGGCTTATGATTGAAGCCAATATCGTGGAAAACAACATTGCTGAAGGATTTATCTCCAGGGAGGATCTTGCACGGGTAAAAGAGGCCGGATTCCGGGTGGCGATAATTGAGGACAGAGTTTATGATCAGACAGGCGAGAGCGGCAGACAATCTTTTTATACCTTTGAGTCCACGGGTGCTCAACTTATTAAATGGGCCAATGATTACCCGAATCTCATGAAACTGGACACCCTGGGCAAGAGTCAAAAGGGCGAACCGATATGGGTATTTCATATTTCCAGTATGCCGGACTCCGTTCCCGTTACACGGATTTATCTTAACGGTGCCACCCATGGCAATGAAAATATCGGTACAGAAGTGGTCATGTGGGTAGCCGAGGACCTTCTCACCAAATACGATTCTGATCAAAGCATAAAGGAGCTGGTTGACCGTACCGAATGGGTCATGCATCCTATTGTTAATCCTGACGGTTTTAAAATCCATAGCCGGAGACTGGCTGACGGCAAGGATCCCAACCGCTGTGGTGGCTATCACGTTGGGACAAAAGGAGGATCATTGCCATTTGAGCCACCGGAATTGATGGTTTACCGCTACGTAATGGTTCAAGCTCCGGTGCATTTTAACTGTGATTTTCACTGTGGGACCACAGCACAGCTTATAGCATTTTTCGCTTCCGGCGTATCACTGGATCTGGATAAGGATGCCTATTCCAAGGCAAAGGCGTTATACCCGTTACCCGGGTTTAAGAGCAATACACCTTCTTTTGCATTTACACGACAAACCGGTGGTATTACCAGTGACGTCCCGGCAGGGAAATATGGTTCCGTTTCCCTGATGCCTGAACTGTGCAGTCATAATCCTTCTGCCTCTAAAATTGCACCCATTTCAACCCATGGTTACGAGTCAATCGCGAAGATACTCGAAGAGATGAAGAAAGGGGTTTCGGGAAGAGTTTCCTGTGCAGTATCCGGTGAACCGCTTTATGCCCGCGTGCAGGTAGAGGGTAAGTATGCACCTACCTTTGCTGACCACAGATCGGGCGGCTATTTTAAATATATTACAAGTCCTACATCGACATATGAAGTTACCGCCTATGCAAACGGGTATAAAAAGGAGACAAAAACAGTTTCAGCAAATGCCCACGGCTTAGCAGAACTGGATTTTGAATTAACACCTGATCCGCAGCAGCCCTTTGCTGCCCTTTCGGTTGATGCGATCCTCTGTTTTAATAACATGGCTCAGAGCAAGTTATTAAACTGCCTTGAACTGAATGACGGCTCCAGCACAGAATTTAAGGGCGGCACGGACGCCTTTATTGACCTCGATTTCGGCCCCACCCCTCCGGTTGTTGACAAACAGGGAGATGATATTACGGTGTATGCCTCCGGTGCAACCTATGAAGTAAGCGCAGCATTAAGTGTCGATGATATTGATAAGTCAGGAAACGTTTTAGGCACAGGCTCTGACAAAAAGTCGTTTGATTTATCGGAAGCCGGCCTGGATACTGTCCGTTTTGTAAGGATAAGCTGTTCCAGCGGTACGCTGCAGCTGGATGCGGTGGAAGCTGAGCCGTGCGATTTCACCGGGGTAAAGGATAATCCGGTACAGGCAGTAGTTGAAAATACTTTTCGGGTTACCCCGTTATCAGGCAGTGGTGTGCTTCTGGAAACGTACATGCCAAAAGGAGAGTATGCTGTTTCTGTGTACAGTCTGAGCGGCAGGGAGATCATGACTGTTGCAAAAGGTATACAGGAGACAGAGGGTATGCGTACATTCCGGTGGAGCGGCAGTGATACCAATGGTGCAGTTTGCGCTCCGGGAATGTATCTTTTCCGTGTGACGAATACGCGCGGAACAAATGTGCTGAAAACACCTGTAATGTGGTAGCCGGATTTTAAAAAAACTGAAAAGGGTGTGTGCTTGGTACACACCCTTTTTTTGTGCATATCAATGTCCTCTGCTGTACGCCCCCTACATCAACCCTTTGCTGAACTCACTGTTGTTTGACACCCAGTCCCGAAACACCGCAAGAGAGGCGGTGTCACTCTGAATGCGAAAATCAGGCTCACCCTGTTTATGGTCGTTAAACCAGAGAAATACGTTGATGCAGCAGCTCTGATCCATAAAAGCAAAGAATTCCTCAAGCCACTCCTTTCTTCTGGGATCAGTAGCGCAGCCGATTTCCGCTATCCATATCGGTTTATTGTATTCATGGATCATTGCAAGGGATTTACCGAAAACCTCTTCGAATGACTGCCATTTGTGATAGCTGGAGTGGTTATCACCAAAGTTGTACCCGTCAAGGGCAACGATATCAACATAGGTATCACCAGGATAGTAGGGATGTATCTGGTGGAGAAAAGGGCTGTTGTCCCATATCACGCTCGGGCTGAACACCCACCGCACATTATAGGCGCGCTCATAATAAAAAATGTTCCATACGTGATGCCATGCCTCAACAAACCGGTCGGGTTGCTCGCACCACGGAAACCAGTCACCATTCATCTCATACCCGAAGCGGTAGTAAAGCGTATCCTTTGCTCGCCGTGCATGGCGGGCAAAACTCCGGAAATGCCGATCCCATTTCCCGTCAATAATCTCAGCAAGGATAGCGCTGTTTTGCTTAGCAGAAAACCGTATTGATCGAAGGTCCTGATTGATGATAGTCTTTATTCCCATCGCGTTATTGTAATGGATAATATCCTCGGGATATTTGTCGTCCATCTGGATATACCAGTGTATATATCGTGGAAATACCCCGAAATGCTCAATTTCAGTATGCAGGTTTGTAAAGTAATCTTCCCATAAACTGGAGGAAAAAAGGCCAAATTGCTCGGAACGGGCAATATTTTTATCTGATAATTGGTTATTAGAGCATCGAAAAGTCGCCAGGTAGTCGGGACGAACAGTAAAATTGACATAATCCCGGTTGCAAGCCAGAAACAGGATAGTGAAGGCTACAGTAAAAATCTTTGTATAAGAGGCGCCCATAATTTAACCGCCTAAGCCAGGTGAAATATTATATATGACAAGCTAATTAGTGCCTGTCCGGAAACGCGTGTTCATGTCATTTCGACCGAAGGGAGAAATCTGTAAGTTATTGATTCGTAGAAAAAAAAGATTTCTCCCTTCGGTCGAAATGACAGTTTTAGTTAGTTTTCGGCCAGACACTAAACAGTATACGATTTCCAAAGAATGTATATTGAGGGTGTACAGGTGCTTGGTGATGCAAATACAATGAAAGCTCAGGCCGTTGGTATGGCCTAAGTGTTTGATTTGGGGCTCGTTACTGTATATAAACCATATGTACTTATTCCAGGATATCACTTTCCTCGTCTTCGGCTTCAACCATTTCGGCATAGCCGTCTAATGAACCCTTCTCAAAATCGAGTTCTTCCGCTGTCTCCCGTGGGATATCATCTTCATCTGTCAGTTCCTTAGAATCCACAACATCGAAAAGGTTTACATCTTCTTCGATTTCGTTATTGGTGTCCATCTCCCCGCTCCTTTTGTGTGAAGATTAATAATAAAAAGAATTGGATCTTTCCCCTATAGAATTATTATACACAAAATTGGATTGGATTTCAAGGGCGTTTTTTTTATAGTATAATATTTAGGTGTGATTTTCTACTTTAAAACAGCCTCATAGTTTAGTGCATTATATTTGTTTTACTATCGATATTTTCATTACAGGTAAAATGTGAGCGCAAAAGTGGTTTTAATTTTATATTATTAATAGTTAGTATTCTCCCCTTTTTAAAGAAAATTAGCCTGTTTGACAAAAAGAGGTTTTTATGAAATCTCTGGTAGTTGTTCTATTAGTAGTTTGTTTCTGGGGATTGAACACAGTAGTTTTTTCTCAAGATGATAGAGAGTATATCAAAGCTCTGGAATATCTTGAGGAAAAGGGGGAAGTTTACTTCAGTTTCACCGGTAATCTCTGATTCTACCCATGGCGATTATTACCGTCCGATATTTGAAGGAACCTATGATGTTACTTTTACTAGTAAAGATTATATTTCGAAAACTATTCCTGGCGTGAAGGTGAATAATAATGCAGCAACTGTACTTGATGTTAAACTCCGACCGGAGAACATGGGGAATATCTATTCTTCTGACAATAGCGCTTCAATAATTTCAATCATATCCTACAACAGAGGCGTTACCATTTCCTGGGAAAGCGGACATAGTATTGTAGAAGCAGTAATATTCGATTTAAACGGGAGAAGAATCAAGGCTCTGCATTCACATGTAACAACAGGAAAAAGTCGTATTACATGGGGCGGTTTGAGTAACAAAGGCAATCAGGTTGGTAGTGGATGTTATATACTACAGATAAAAACAGCAGATAAATACTGGTCGCAACAGTTTGTTTATTCACGCTGAGAATCACTGTCATAATTCTTCATTATGAATTCAGTATTGAGAAAGGAGATTAGCTATTAATGCTGCCGGGTATTGGGTTATTCTGTTGCAGAGGTTCTCTATTCGTTCTCCATAAAACTCTGAATGCACTGTTTTGGATTTTTCTCCTTTTTATCTATTGTTTTCAGTTGGGAAATACACTTTGGCAAAGAAAAGCCATTTTTTCTATATAAATCGTAAAAAATATCCAAATCACGTGTATAAGTCATAAATGAGTTCAGATAGGCATTATTCACCTTCCTCATAAGGAATTTTTTAAATGCCTGCGTCGCGAATATAGAATCATACTCTTTTTCGAAGGTAATTTTAAAATTGTCAATTATCCTCTTTTTCTCAGTTAACTTATCCTCTTTTGAAAGGCTGCCTTCATACAGTACTGAAAGTGTGTCATAGAGTGATTTTATAAAGGCAGTAAACGTTTTTTCATCCTTTAAAACACCTATCGCGTTTTTATAGTGATCGGAATTTTTACCGTATTTTTCAGCAATAAACAGCAGAGCCCCTTCATCACCCACGAAACATGCCATTTCCTCATTAAACTGGACCTGATTCTTGATAAATTTAGTTGCATGAGTCTGCTCATGAATAATAATCGAGGCGAGGTTGAAGACCGAATACTCTTTCATGTAGGAATAAACAGGGTCTGAAAAAAATCCAAGGGTACTGAATGCTCCAGCTCCCCGTACTGAAACATCATACCCTTTTTTCTCCAGTTTCTGCGCTGTTTTCAGAGCATCTTCTTTCTGGAAATACCCTTTATAGGGGAATGAGCCAAAAAATGGAAATTTCCACTCATATTTTTCAAAACTGTCCGATTTGGATGCGGAAACAACATAAACGACACTTTTTGCATTAATCTCAAGATAATTGGAAAAATTATCGTCATTAACAAGTCCCAGGGATTCTTCAGAAAACCTTTTTACTTCTTTTGTCAACAGCAACATATTTCTGATACTGTCTGAAAACGAATCGTTTTGCAGTACCTGGTCAATGCTTACAGCCTTTCGCTGATACCGGAGCAGATACCTACCCTGTTTAAACAGATAACAGTTTGTGCCGATTAACAGTATACAAAGGCAAAGAAGGAGATTAAGAATGTGGGTTTTATCGTGAAACAACTCATTTTTTTTCATAGTATAGCGGTTGCATCTCCAGGTCTTGCGGATTTTCTTTTTCTGATTTAATTACGGAAGCCTATGAGAAAAGTTTACACCCAATTTCATAAAATTACCATAAAGAATTTATTGGACAAACTTATTTACCGCAGTTTTAAAGACAACGTTAATATATTTTGATGCTCCCTGGGAAGCGTACACAAATTCAATTCATAAAACACCAATGAAAAAAGAGAACACACTCCACTTTTATATAGTAGTTTTTTGTGTATGGTGTCTCCGCTTTTATCAGTTTTCTTTTTACTATTTATTCCCGGAAGTTTCCGTATATTAAATAAATATAATGAGCTGCTGTGTTCAAAAGACATGGTGGTGAGCGTCAAGGTAAGGTGTGAACAGAGAAGATGAACGAAAGTGAACCGCTGAACAAGCGTCGAAAGCAAACAGGTGATGTCAAAACCGGGGAGAGGACGAGATCCCCGGGACAAGTCTGACAGAAACGTACTTACCGGTCAGACGGCATCCGGCGTAGAGGTGGCATGAGCTCTGCTTTGGCTTTTGTAAGGAACGTGGGAACCTGTATGATGATGCTAAGGGAGCCGCAGCCGCGAAAATCTGTGAAGGTGAAGGCGTTGGTTACCTTGATCTTGCCGGGAATTGCCGATTAGTATTCAATACCGTCTACATTGTCATGAAAGGCATGGCGCTTCACGACAGAATCAAAGAGAAGGATGCCTGGGATATTTACTACTGCGTTAGACATTACCCCGGTGGAAACGAGAAATTGGCGGATGATTTTCAGCAACATCTTGGTAACAGGTTGGTTTTGGAAGGTCTAAATAAAATCGCATAAAAATTCGTATCAGTTGAGCACTATGGGCCGACATCAGTAGCAGACTTTGATGAGATTACCGATCCCGAAGAAAGAGCATTTCGACAGCGCGATGCTTTTGAAAGAATTCACGATCTACTGATACGACTTGGGATAGTACACTGATTATGCGTCATTTTGCCAAACTTTTGCCATTACAAAAATAATATACCAAATACCTCCGGATAAAATAATAAATTATAACACAATATGGGCAAAAAGAGCTATACAGTCGGGAGCAATAGTGAGAAAAAAGTTTGTGTATATATGTTGTTGTGTGTTTGGATTTTCCGGAGAGGAAGCAGCACGATGTTTGCATGTAAATGGTCCGGACGTTTCGTGGACACTTCGTAAAGCAGAAGGCGGCTTATGACAAAGAGAAAAATGAGTTAATTTATTAATTTAACTCCGGGGTAAAATGCTTGCGAAAGACCTAATGCAATTTTTCAAAGATTTTGACACAGAGTGCTTTTTTCTTGATTCTCGGAAGTTCCCCTTTTATATTGATTCCAGAAATCAAATTGCTTATCAGCTGTAGTGGTAATGCGCAGGTGAAAATTAAAAATAATTGAACACGTAATGTATGAATTTATATCCTATAACCATCGTTTAACACAAGGAGTGTATCATGAAAAATGAATTGGGAAAAATGATTTTAGTAGCTGTATTTTTTTCATTTTCAATTCATGCCACGGGGAAATGGGAAGAAGTAAAAAACATACCAACATTAGATGTTTTAAATGGAATTTATTTTACTGATACTCTTCATGGGTGGGCTGTTGGAGATTCGGGGACAATTATACGTTATAATGGCTCTCAATGGGAGATAGCTCAGAATCCTGTTTTAGGAACAGACATCTCATTAAAGGATGTTCACTTTATAGATACCAATTGCGGTTGGGTCGTTGGAAGTAAAAGTACCGTTTTACAGTACGACCATGGCATTTGGGAGCAACACAATACCTCAATTAACGATACCGCAGTATCCTTTAACTCAGTTCATTTTCTCAATGAAGCATATGGTTGGATTGTTGGTGATAGCAATACCCTCCTTCATTACAATGGTTCTCAATGGATCAAAAAAGAAAGTCCTGTCCAGTGTGATTTTAAATCAGTATTTTTTACTGATTCTTCTCATGGCTGGGTTGGAGGCACGGGTGAACAACCTTTAATTTATTACAATGGTACTCATTTTACTTCACAAATAATTGATTCTAGTGGAATTAAAAAAATTAATTCTTTGCATTTTATTAATCCTCATTGTGGATGGGCTGTAGGACAGTATAGAGGAGTTTACTATAAACTCAGGTACAATGGAGAACATTGGACACCCTTTTCAGAAATCCCCTCAGCTCATAACAATCATCGCGCATCCTGGAGCTTACAATCAGTGTTCTTTGTTGATTCTTCTTATGGATGGATTAGTGGATTCGGTAAAGGCAAAGTTACGGGGTATGGATATTTCTTTCAGAGTGATGGCATGCAATTGGACCAAAAAGTAACGTTATCAAGAACCATCTTTTACGATATGTTTTTTCTCGATTCACTTCATGGATGGGCTGTGGGAAGAAATATGCCTGGAGGAATTATGTACCGATACATCTTTGATAATTCTACTCCTATTGTACATAATCCTCAAGAAAATATATTGATTGATAATACAAGCTCTTTGAGAATACACTATTCAAAAACATCTGGTAATCAACTGATAATCAACTGTTCCTTACCTTTTTCTGAAAGTGACGGCATAATCAAACTTTATTCTATTAAAGGAACAGTGCTCATTTCTCAACAGATACTCTCGAATATCCAGACAATAACATTGAGACTACAAAACATATCACCACAAACATACATCCTGGTATTGCAAAGAGGGAACAAACAAACAATACAAAAAATACCGATTTTATTCTGAATTCCTGCTTTTATAAAGAATTAATTCTCTATTGAGGTGGTATGACTCATCCAATCGATACCCAATCGAGTTGAGCACAAGGTTGAGCTCCATTGGGCCAGAGCTTTCTAAACTATTTTTAACTATCAGTTTTATTTCGTATGATTTTCCGGCCTCTACTGATAAAGCTGGTACATGATTTACGAATCCCATAAATATCGGGATAAATATCGCAAGTGCCCTGCTCCAAAATAGCCCGAAAAAAAGTGGCCTGTCTCTTCAGAGCATGTCTACGATCAAAGTCAAGTATAAAGTATCTTAAAAATTTAAAACTTATTTTTTTTATACGCAAAAAATTATGTCAGCACAAATAAAATATAAAAACTCAAACATTATAATGATCCAGGACATGCGCATGAATTAACATTCTCTTGTTATCATAGTTACTCATATTTGCACGATGAAGTTGCTTGTAATATGTTTATTAAGTTCTTTTTAAGTAGCGTAAGGCATGCTCTGAAGAGACATGCCACCTTTATAGCGCGTTTTTATAATGATGTACTTTTAAGCAGGGCACTTGCGAATAGTGGTCAGGTGCAGCAAAATGTTATGGAGCGAGGCACAATTCCTTGTAATTTTCTTTATGGTTATAGGTACAAGATTACTT
>CBDVBE010000031.1:0-26187 GCA_965372145.1 uncultured bacterium
GGCTGTTT
Source organism: uncultured bacterium (assembly GCA_965372145.1). Lineage (GTDB taxonomy): Bacteria > Fibrobacterota > Chitinivibrionia > Chitinivibrionales > JANQEN01 > CBDVBE01. Next base: position 9 of record CBDVBE010000031.1, read on the forward strand.
TTACTGTTAATGCAAATGCTGAAATAACTAAATTACTTAAAAAGATACAAAGCTCTAATCAGACAATTGAATCTATCTGTACGGTTTCAAGGGGGATTAATCCATATGATGCACTTACTGGGCAGTCACAATATACTATTAAGAATAGAGCTTACCACGCTGACTATAAGAAGGATAAATCTTTTGTTCCCGAGTTAAAGGGAAAACATGTTAAACCCTTTGGCTACCATTGGGATAATAAGCACTTCATAAGTTATGGGCCGTGGTTAGCCGCTCCAAGGGAAGAAAAATATTTTTCGGGAAAGCGCATAATATTAAGAGAAATTATTGGAGATAGATTCTATGGAACTGTTATAGAAGAAGGATTCAAAATTGATAGAAGTTTATATATCGCATTAGTAAATAAAGAAAATAATATTGACATCTACTATTTATTAGGGATATTGCTCTCTAAACTGTATGCGTATTATTTCAGATACAACAACAATGAGTTTGACAAACTATTCCCTAAAATTAGGGTTGCAGAATTTAAGAAACTTCCAATTAAATGTGTAGCAATTAATCAGCAAAGAACAATAAGTAAGTTGGCTCAAGAAATAGTTGCAAAGAAAAAATCAAATTGTAATACTATTAACCTTGAGGCCCAATTAGAAGCCCGCGTCGCCCATCTTTATAATCTTACCGAACCAGAATACCAACTCATACTCGAAGGTACCGAAGACACCTTCCGCATAACCGCCCTTAACTATTTTCGTGATATCCAAAAGGGGATATTGAAATGAAACCAGAATTGAAACTGAATTCAATACGAATAAAAAATTTCAAGGCAATCAGAGACAGTAAGGCCATTAAACTCTCTCCACTCACAGTGCTTATTGGAAATAATGGTTCCGGTAAGAGTAGTGTCATTGAGGCACTTGAAATGCTGCAATCGATTGCCTTACATGGATTTGATCAGCCCATTGAGGAGTGGCACGGTTTCGAACACATATGGAACCAGGCGGCAAGCCACGAATTAACACCCAGAATTAGAGACCAGAAACGACTTCCTAATCCTATGGTTCTTGGAATCGATGGCAACTTCCAAGAGAAGAAGGTAAAACTTGAGCTTGATATGTCGCTTGAGCCGACAAAGAACAGAATGGCTATCCGGTATAAATCAAATATCGGAAGTCCTGGTCTTACGGGAGGAACTTTTCCAAATGACACGTATGATGCACTGTTTGACAAAATGCAATTTCTAAAATTGCAGCCATACTCCATGTTTGAGCCTGTTCCGCAAAAACGGACCCCTGGTAAAATTAAATTAGCTAAAAACGGATCAAATATTGCTGAATATCTGCAAAGTATTTGGGATAAAGATGTCATGGCATTCGATGGTATTATTGACACACTTAAATATGTGCTGCCCTATGCTGATGATTTAAAGCCAAACATCACCACTGAGCTTGAAAGAAAAATCTATCTCCTTCTCTCTGAAAAAGGTATTCCAGTGAACTTACCCGGATGGCTTCTTTCTACCGGCACAGTCAGAATACTTGCTCTGCTTTCCGTTCTCAGACATCCTGAACCATCACCTCTAATTGTCATAGAAGAAATTGAAAACGGCCTTGACCCTCGAACAATCCATTTACTCGTTGAAGAAATCCGCTCTTTTGTTCAAGAAGGCGCCGGACAGGTTCTTATCACCACGCACTCGCCATACCTGCTTGATTTACTGCCGTTGTCCAGTATCATCACAGTAGAACGAAACGCACAAGGAGCGCCTGTGTTTAAAAGACCCTCAGACGAGGGAGATTTGAAGAAATGGTCAAAAGATTTTACTCCCGGAAGATTGTATACTATGGGAACCTTGACCGGGAGGAATAAATGAAATTGGGTTTTATATTCGAATGCGGCCCGGAAGGACCTGACGTAAAGGTGTGCTTGCATCTCCTTAGGATGATTGACGATAAAGTCGAAGCTGCGTTTGAAGCGCTAACAAATAAGCCGGGCTTAATCAATGACTGCGGAAAGACAGCTAAAAACCTTATTGAAATAGAAAAATGTAATAAGGTTATCGTGGTTTGGGATTTGTACCCGGCCTGGCGGGAAAAAGGACAGAATCCATGCAGAAAAGAAGACCGTGAAGCTATTTCTGAATCAATGAAAAACGCCGGCGTTCGTAAAAAGCACTATGAACTGGTATGCATTGAAGAGGAACTTGAAGCGTGGTTGATATCGGACGAGCGAGTTTTGAGAAAATATCTGGCAAAGAAAAAGCACCCGCATCCGCTTGGAAGGATTAAGAAAAACAAGAATCCCGATGCTTTATCCGCTCCCAAAACATGGTTGACAAAACTTTTTAACAGGGAGCTTGGCAAAAGACGCAAATACATTGACTTTATTGATGCTGAACATATCGTTAAAGAATTTGAAGATTTGAACAGAATTAAAAACTCGGCATCATTCAGAAGGTTTGCGATAAAAACTGTCGGTAAATCACTGTAAAAAAATATCATTATGAATATAAAAAATTTTCCAGTTGTACTTTTACCATTCTTTGCAATTCTTGTAAGTATTTTCTGCACAGACCCTGTTAAGCCCGATTTTGATAAAAATCCACCACGAATCGGTAATGGAAAGAAAATAGTAACCTCCAGTGATCCAATACTATATACCTCATTTTACATGACATTACAGGTGACCGGCTCAGATACTCTCAAGTATCAATGGTATAAAAATGATTCAGCAATTATTGACGAAACTGAAGATTCTTTGAAATTCGATTCACTTCTCTTTTCTGATGAAGGATTTTATCATTGTATCGTTACAAACGAATTTGGCGCAGATACCAGTCTCAAAGAGACTCTTGTTGTGTGTTTTCCACCAATCATTGGAAATGGTGGTGATATACAAAGGATAGGTTCCCCTTTTCTTAACTCGTCATTCGCACTCTATATTTCGATTTCAGGGACACTTCCTGTATCTCGCCAGTGGTATAAAGACGACACTGCCCTTATAAATGATACGGCTGACACACTCTATTTTAATCCTGTAAAAAATTCCGACTATGGCAGATACTTCTACATAGTTTCCAATAAGTACGGTAAAGACACAAGCTCAGTTGACACAGTCATTGTACTAGAGATAGATACCCTGCCGCCGGTTATTGATTTGCTTCACCCGACATCCGACAGCAGCACTGTGCAGGATTCTTTTCTTGATGTAACGGTGCGTGTGTATGATATGAGCCAGCTCGAAGAAGTGACTATTGATAGTAAACTCGTTACTGGAATAGACAGTATTTATTCAGTAAACTGCACACTTGCGGTCGGTATGAATTCTGTTCCTATAACAGCGTGTGATGCGAGTTATTATAAAAACAAAGACACTTTTAATCTTGTCGTGACTTATGACACTACTACGGAAGATATTCTCCCACCTGTTATCAGGTTGTTGGATACAACTCTTGACAGCTCTGTAATCAGTGGAAGTTCAAAGAAAATTGAGACAATAATAACTGATAATATCAGTGTGACCTTGGTCCGTTTCAGTGTTGGAACCGACACTTTCTCTGTCACCAAGTTTGACGATTCAACCTATTACGCGACCATCACCAATCTTGCGCCGGATGTTTTTACTACAATTCTCATTCAGGCGGCAGATGCTGCGGGAAACAATACCTCCAAAACGGTACTGATTAAATACGACCCAACACTGGTTGATGAAATACCTCCTGCACTGGTTCAGAAAAGCGGTCCCGCTCATAACAGCCGGGTAACGACTGCAACCGATACCGTAACCTTTGAAATCACCGATGACAATGATCTTGATACGGCATTTTATACCCTTAACGGGGCTTACATCAGCACTCTTAACGAATTGGGAAATGACCTATACGAATGCATCTTTAACCTTGGCACGAATTATGGTGCGAACAAACTTGCTTTCTATGCCATAGATGGGAGCATCAATAAAAATAAAGATTCATCCATAATCAGTCTGAATTTTAATACAATACCCGGTACTATCACAAACATCTCACCTGCAGATAATATAACTGATATTGAAAATATCGGCGGAGTACCTTTCTCCTGGAATCATGCAAAGGATCTTGACGGTGATTCCATTTCCTACCAACTTTTCTATAGCAAAGATACCTTGACTTTTACATCCATCACATCAAAAGACAGCATAATGACAATAAATGGATTAAAAGGCGGTACACCCTATTTCTGGTATGTAGATATCTGCACAGCGCTTGATACTGTCAGGAGTCCGGCAGACTCTAATAATTTTTATCATTTTACAACAAAAAATCACAAAGCGGTTATCACCGGTTTGAACGATACGAATACAACAGTCAGTAAAAATATTACCCTTTCTGTATCTGCAGTTGATCAGGAAGGGATAAAAAATTATACCTGGTATCTTGACGGCAATAAAATTGCAGGTGCGATTGCATCGACAACGACATTTAAAGTGCCTGATACAGCAGGTGTATTTACTATATCTGCCGGTGTTGTAGACAGTGTGAATGATACAACTTACACAGAAGGGGAATTAACGGTTATTAATCAAAACCCCTATTTCACCGTTTTTCCTCATGATACTACTATTGGTGTAGGAAATTATTATGAAACTGCAATCACAGCGCAGGATGATGACGGACATACAGTGGTTCTAACCCTGAGTAACAATTCACCCAGTGGTATGACTTATTCGAGCGGTAAAATCCACTGGCTCAATGATCGTAATGTATATACTCCTGGGGTCAAATGCACTGTTACAGTGTCAATTACTGATTACTTCGTTACTGTGGATTCATCGTGGGTTATTACATTGAAAAGCCATGATTGGACGTATCTCAGTAAAACTAATCAAATGACTGGTATTGCCGGGCCCAATGCAGATACCGTATATAAAGATGAAATGTTCCAGGATTGGACTTATATTAAAAAATCAACTGATAAAGGGGAAACGTGGGGTGTTGCTCCGATTTATCAGGGACAATATTACTTGATTAAAACTCTATTTTATCAGGCTAACAAACTCGTAACAACCTACAGTATGGGTTTCCCTGGATATGTTGGTAAAGTGTTTGATGTTTCTACTGAACCTATTACTGAAGTTGCATCCTCTCAGTGGGAGAGAACCGGTTTCTTTATTCTTTGTCAATATAATAATAAAATATTCCAAGTGGAAAACGGGTATCAGGCCGAATTGGGGCAAGTTACTATCTTCGACCCAGATATTATTAACCCTGTTAAAATCGGTAATGTTGATGGATGCAAAGATGTTACATCAGCATACACAGGTTACTCTCTTTTTCTTGCATGTGGTAATTCTATTTTTCGCAAGTTAGGTACTCTCATCAACGAATGGCGTATAGCTCATACCTGTGGATTCACTCAAATTGAAATTGGTTCTGATGATGGTAATACTCTATATCTAATTGACGGAACCGGCAATCTATGCAAAAGCACAACTGGACTCAGCTCCATGATTACCGTTGACACCCTAAGCCAGACCAATATTTCATCAGTTGCACTGATTAATGAGAATACAGGATGGATTGTTGATAACAACGGTCTGGTTCAATTTTCTAATAGCGGTTTTATAAGCACCTGGGTAGAATCTTTCGAAGATGATACTGGTGCGGAAACAGCTATCAAAAAAGTCTCGGCAATGCAGGATAGAATAGGTGTATATGCTGTTGGAATAAACGGTGAGCTTTTCAGATATTAAAAAGGACTGAACTTAAGCAAAGTCAATCCTTTTACCTGTTTGGATTTTCATTCGTATTTTAACGGGTAACCGTAAAAGAAATTGTTTTCTCAAAAACACCACTTTTTATTTCCGCGAAATAAATGCCTGAAGATAAATCCCTCTTGTCGAGTTCAGTGATTGTATTGCCTGAAACGATTTTTTTATCTGTTTCTATAGAAATCTTTTTGCCTTTAAGATTATACAAATCAACGACAAGATCAGGTATTGCTGTATTTACTTTCAAGGAAATGTTCTGGTTTGAATTGGAGATAAATAATTGTACCTCCTTGATATTTTTCAGAACTAACTCATTGTTTCCCTTTATTGCAGTGCTGATATTAAGATTATATGGTCTTTTGGTATTAAATTCTTTTAGACGGTCAAGAAACCAGCCATTGTCATATTCACCCATTGTAAGACCCCACACTGTACCTTGTCTTTGATTGTTACAGCTTGCCATAAAACCAATAAAACCAGCATTTAAAATTTCATCAATATGTCTGAAAAAATATGGGAAAAAAGTATCCTGATATTTATCTGGCTCATTGGGCAATTTTGGATAGCCTGGTTCATCAAAATACCCAATACTTGTCTGCCATCCACATATTGGGAGGTCTATGCCCTTAGCCAAAGTTTTACTCCAGGTGACAAAATCGGCAGTTCTGTTATCATCCCACATCCATATTTCGGCAGTAGAGCCAGCATCAGCCCCATATTTTTCAACGAAAATCATATCTCCCTTATATGGATCGCGTAATATCTTCTCCAGATAGGGGATTGTTTTTTTAGCATTTTCTTCAGGTGTTGGAAGCCAGAAACTGTTAAATCCCCAGTGATTCATCATAATTCCGGCATAGCAATCCGGATCTGTATCCTTTAATAGACAGATTATTGCAGCAGCAAAATCTCTAAAAGTATTTGTAAATTGGGATAAACACGAAAATCCCAGATTGTTTATTTGACAAGTTTTAGTAAAATATTTTTCGCCTAATCCGTTCATATCATCCTGGAGAAAATAGCCCCACACATCAGGTTCAATTGTATATATTGGAGAGTATCCTTTGCAGCTATCGGCTATATGCTTAACAGCTTTAAAATAACTGGTCATGTATGTTTTATTACTGCACGATTGCAGTAAAGTGTTGATATTATCCGAGTTTGCGGCAGCCATATATATAGTGATGGAAGGCCTGATTCCGTGAGGGCCTTTTGCATAATTATACGAGGATGTAAAAATCCATCCACTTGGGGCATCTGTTGAAGTGCAGTATCTATATCTATACTCAATTTGTATTCCTGCATCCAAAGCTTTTACCAACTGCTCATTTCTGGGTGGCATATTTTCATCAACAAGGCCGAATTTAAAATCATCCCACCCCTCAGGCGGTTTTCCCCACTGTCCGGAATGAATTACAAAAGTACAGCTGAAACAAATGAAACTGATTACAAGAAATGCCCTTCTCATATAACTCCCTCTCCTCACTAAGGTTGGCAGTGAATAATTCTATAATTACCCTCCACTTACTATATAAAGTAATACATTTCACGCTGAAAAAAGCAGTTTTTTGACCATATTTACGTTTAAAATTGATTAAATATTCCTCAAACTACGTAGATTTGTTGACAATATTAATGCTATAAACAATTTTACATTAAGAGCGCAATAATTGTATAATATTGTTAAATAGAATATATGTGTGGTTTATTTAAAGTATAACCCGAAAGGGACCACAATGGAATCAAACGGTCTCCAGATAGAAAAAGAAGCTCTTTTTACCGATGAAAATGAAAAGGCGGAAAATTTTATTCAGGAAGGTGACCTGCCGGCTGGGGCACGAATACTCGTGGATATAGTTGAAAAAGATCCCGAAAACTGGCGAGCATTCAACAATATGGGCATTATTTCCTGGGAGCGAAATGCATGGGAAGATGCTTATACCACATTTAAACGTGCCTGTACCCTGAAACCTGACTATACAGATGCCCTTATCAATCTATTTGATGCTGCATTGAAACTACAGCGTATTAATGATGCGTTACCGGTTTTTAAAAAAGCGCTGGAAATAGCCCCTGATAATGAGGAAACCAGCGTTATAGTTGAATCTATTGAAACACAGGGAGAGGATATTTATACCTCGGAACGTGCATTGAATATTGGTACATTCAATCCTAGAATTGATGAAGCACACAAACTGCTTGAAGATGGTCAACTTAATACTGCAATGGAGAAATATCTTGCTATAAATGATGAAGAAGGGCCTCAATCTGAAGTTTTTAACGGCCTTGGCATTATTTCCTTCTATCAGAAACGCTATAAAGACGCATTTACCCTGTTTTATGAATCAATTAAGTTGAATCCAATAGCCCGGGATACCTATCTCAATTTAGTGGATGCGGCGAAGGAATGCGGCCTTGTTGAAGACGCTGGAAAGATATATAACGCCTATTGTGATAAAATCCCCTCTCTAAAAAAAATTGAGGTGGAATTTAACCAGATTGCCGGCAAATAAGATACTATTTTTTTCATATATAAAATGAAAAAAATCTAAAGTGCACGGTTAAATAGTCCGATATTTCTAATAAATAACCTGAAAAATCCATAACACCTCCCTTGTGTGTTATTCTGTTTACTCTCAGCTTCCCCAAGTTTTGAAGAGAACGCAGAAAGGAATTTCGGGTATTCTTTATAAAAAAAAGCGGACGTAATTCATGTATACGTCCGCTTTTTATACATAGACAAATAATAGCCACTATGGTATTATTACAACTAGACCTTGCTACTATCGGTAAAACATCCTCCGTTATCTTTCCAGAGATTTAGATCATTATGAGTTTTACTATCTCTTATACGACTTCAACAAATTATAATGTAATTGCTTTGCGCGGTGGAATAACAATAGACACATCTATCCAAATGACCTCTGAACTCAATAAAAAAGTCCTATTTCAGAAAGATCTTCTACTAGATTTATCAGGAGTGAAATTTATCGATTCAAGTGGCCTCAGTTTAATCATCAACCTGGAAAACAGATTGAAAGCATGTAATAAGCAACTCTCAATTTTAAAACCATCAGAAGTGGTAAAAAAAATCTTACGTGAGACTAACATGTTAAAGGTACTTACAATTATCGATTCTTATGAAACGTCCGAAAAACTATAAAACCAGGCTTAATAATAATGACAGTATCCAAACATCATCTCAGTATAACAATTATTGTTTTTTTTATTATATTCCTCCTTTTGCACTGTGCCAATCATCTTGCAACAAATAAACCTGATATTATCGAAATAAAACACCAAAGTATATATTTACAGCCAATTTCCGGATTACACAGACTCGAACTTCATGAACTATGGCCTGCGAATAAGACAGAAAGAGATTTTCTCCTGGAACAGTTTGATCAGGTTTGGAAAAATCTTCTTGCGGAATTCAGACGATGTGAAAAATATGGTCTGTATACAATAGTTGACAGTACCAGGTCTTCGACAGTAACCATTACACCGGGAATTGTTTCTATGAAAATCAGAAATGACACCCTGCATATTCCGATGGAAATGAAAACGTATTATGCATCAGAAAAAAGAAGTGCCGTAGTAACCATTGAGGCATTTGGTGTGTGCCCGACAGACACTACAAGCAACATACTGTTACAGAAACTTGGCAAGGCTTTTGCAGATTATCGAAGAAGGTTTCCTTATAAAAAAATCGTGTCACTTTTTTATACATCGGGATATAATAAATAATCTAACCTGATTAATTGGTTTCTGTTAACAATTGACAACTGCGCCCCTAAGGCAGGGCACAAAGGTAAATGATTTAAATTTGGTCTATATTTAACAGAAACTAACTACCATACCTTTTAGTACATAAATTAGATTTAACAATAAACATTTTTTTATTAAAAGGTACCATTTTAGATATTATGATTGATACTGAATTAAAAATTTCTCATATTACCTCGGCAAATTATGATATCATCTGCTTTCAGGGTGAGATAAGTGTCTCCACACTCATCCCGGTGACGCCAAAACTTAATGCGTTTACCACGTTAAAACAGCCGAAAGACCTTGTCTTCGACCTGTCTGAAGCAACCTCGATTGATTCAAGCGGAATTCGCCTGATTATAAACGTTGACAAGAAGGTTAAAGCCGGCAACAAGAAGTTTTACATTCTCAAACCTCACGAAACCGTTCTGAATATCCTTAACAGCACGAACATGACCAAAGTGTTTACCATCATCGATTCACATGAAACACTGGAAAAACAGATACAGACATCAATCTACGAAACCTACTTACCCTATGCAACGGAAGAAGACGGTTTCCGCAAACTACGCTGTTCCTGTGCCGTGTGTGGATCACTGGATGTCATTGGTTACCTTGTTGATCAGAATTCATTAAACTGGCGCTGGGTTGAGGATGATCCGTTTCCGGCTGCATACGACAAATCAAATGACACGCCTGTTGAAGTGTTTGGTATACTTCCTATCGTTTGTCGAGAATGTTACATGACCTCAATCCGTATAGCGGATTTTAACATTCTCTCTGAAGACAATTCTGTGGCCATTAAATCCTCCCTGCAGGATGAAAGCAAGAACCTGCTTGCTAAAGCAATAAAAAAACGTAAAAAAATGATGGAAACAGCCGAAATAATCCCTGATGACTTCTTTTTGCTTCCCAGGACAAAGGACGCGCTGTTTAAAATCTATGAACTCGCTGAGTTTTGTATTCGTACGATTTCTGTTTTATGCATAAATGCTACACCTTTTGAGGTTGGTTATTATAATTACCTGGCAATTCGCTTTGCTGAGCTGAATGCAAAAGAAGTATACATTAACAATTGCAGGACCTGGTTTACTCAGGCGCTGCAGCGTAAGGAAGAACTCTCTTCTTATGAGCGCGCACTGAGTTACTTTATACTCCTCGTCGCAGACCTGAACCTTGACAAGAAGAAAGAAGCTTCCCGGTTCTTCTCTGAGCTTTCAAACCTGGTTAAAGAATTACCTCCCGATGTTTCTACTGAAGGGATTAACAATCCGGCCTTCTGGCACAAGCAGGCTGAATACATCTGGAAAAAAGAGATTGAGGCCCAATCAGACGCGTTGAAGGTTTAATATTCACGTCATAGTAGAAATAATCCATAACAGTGCTGATAATTACAACTCATTTTTTCTGAGCGGTCACCAGCACAAAAGCCTGAATACCTTCCCCCCTGCCGAACGCGGTTAGGCCTTCACCCGTTGTTGCAGTCAAACCAATATCAAATGGCGAAAGAGAAAGCAATTTTGCTACTGATGATTTAATCGTATCAATGTGGGAAACCAGAGCCGGGCGTTTACATTCGACGGAGATTGACACATGGGTAACAGTATATTCACCAAGTGTTTCCAGTGCTTTATCCAGGTATACACGGCTGTCGGTAATTCCCTGCTGCAGACACAATTCGTCACTTACCGCACCCAGGATATTAATCCCGCTAATACCAGACACTGCATTGGTAAGTGCGTGTAAAATAACATCCGCATCGCTGTTGCCGGCGAGACCCTGACATCCGGAGATTTCAACCCCTCCCAGAAGCAACGGCTTTATGGAATGTTCCGGTTCAAATCGATGGGAATCCTGACCAAGCGCTGTTTTAATCATAGGTTACAAATATATGTTATTGTAATTGAACTGCCGGTACCGGTATCTGGTACCTATTTCAGCTAAGAAGAACATTTTCGTCCCCCAGGCTGTTTAATATACTATTTACTTTAATTTTAACTGTATTAAGGGTATTATCCAGACTGTCGAAATACGTATCGAAATTCCCCTGTAGCCGCTGAAGATATTCAATCAGGCTTTCCGTCTGTGCGGCATTCAAATTAAAAAATTTATACCTGTTTTTCTCCTCAAGCAACCTGCCGATGGTATGCCGAAGTGAGTTGAGCGCCTCTACATTTTTAAGTGAATGATCCATATTACCAACAATGCCAATAAGATAATGATACTCTTCCTGTAACTGTTTACGTAAATCATCCTGTAAATCATGTTTTAATGTCTGCTGCTTTTCATCCATCTTCCGGGCAAATGATGCTTTAATCTTTTTAGTGAGATTATCCGTAATCTCCTCGACAGTTTCAGTATAAATATCTTTTTTAGCCTGTTCCAGTATGACCGGCATTTCGTCCTGTGTGATCTTTTTTAACGCCTCTTTCCACAGCGTTTCATACTCCTTCCCAGCAATCCGCTTCTTCTGCTGTTCCCGGATATGTCCTAATTCTTCTTCCTGAATACGTTTCCTTTCTTTATCCCGAATGGTATAATACACCTCATCTTTGATAGCCTCAATTTCTTCTTTCGTAATACCTTGCTGCAACTGGTCTATTACTTTTTCTTTCAACGTATCATACAACTGATCCATTTCTTTCTCCTCCAATTCTTTCCGGATCAATTCAGACAGTTCACTACGCATTGCCTGGGTGATTGTCTCCAATTCCTCTTCACGAATTTTCTCTCGTATTTCTTCAATTAACTTATCATGCTCCTCTTGTTCGATTACGACCGTTTCTTCTTCAACCAGCCTGCGGCAAATCGTATCACGGATTTTAGCACGCTCATCCTCCATTATCTCACCATACTCATTGTTCTTGACAATTGCAATTGCATCCTTTCTGATTATCTCACGTTCATGTTTAAGGATGTCCTCTTTCTGTGTTTCCAGCAGTTCATCATGAAGCTGTGTTGATATTTTTTCCCGTTCCTGTGAGCGGATTACCTTACTGTCATTTTCAGTAATATCTTCGCGGATCTCCTCCTGTATCATTTTTCTCACCTGTGCATACAAAGCATCATATTCAGTATCCCTTACCCTATCACGAACCTCCTCAATCATATTCTTTCGAGTCTGCGCCCGAATAGTTTCCACCTCATTTTCTTCCAATTTTTGTCTTATTTGTTCTTTCAGGTCGCTGGTAATCGACAAAGTTAACGACTCTGTTTTATTCGTTTGAACCTGTTCTTCAATTTCTTTCTTCAAATCATGCAACGCAGTCTCTTCTAACGCATGCTCATGTTCTAGTTTAATCCGCGCAGTTATAGTCTCCTTGAATGTATCTAATACTTCGTTCTCAATTTGCTCAGATTCTGTTTTCCGGATACGTTCCTGTATTTCTTTCTTTAACCGTTCACGCGCTTCCTGTTCAAAATCACTGTCATACTCTTCCTGTACTTTTTTATGCACAATTTCCTTAAGTTCATCAGCATAATATTCTCTCAACTGCTCCCTGACAGACTCACGTATTTTATTCCCTTCTTCTGTTTTAATTGTTTCGGCTATCTCTTCCTTTATCTGCTCCCTTATTTTCTCAGTTATCCCCTTATATTCTGTTTTCATTATCTGGCTTCGTGTTTCTTCCTCTATTTCATTCAGCACAATCTCTCGAATTTTATCCTCTTCCTGCTCTTTTATCTGCGCCTGATCTTCTGCCTTCATTACCACGATTTCTTCGTCCTTGTGCTCTTCTTTCTCTTCCCCGGGATATTCATCACTTTTTTCAAGCATGTCTTCCTTTTTAAAATCAAATTCGTTATCCCGATGTGATCGGATAAAAAAGAACATAATGATAATAAAAACAAAGGCGAGTCCAACGACAACGGCAATGATTTTGTTATACTGTAATGAACCGGATTCTTTATCTGTGGCTGCAGGAGTCCGGGTTGTTGTTCTTAATTGCGACCCTTTCTTTTTATCTGCAATGAGTTTCCCGGTTTTTTCTTTGGCAGGAATGTTTTCTTGTACCCCGCGCTTATGATCGGGCGTTTCAGAAGCCGACAGGGTATCCATCCCGGTTGCAGCACCTTTACTTGTTGCAACTTGCACCGTGAATACTTCTTTCCCATTAATCACTATGGGAAATTCTTTATAAGTATCAGTCTTACGCCAGGAGAATTGGAAAAAGACCCGATCGTTAAAAAGGCATCGGGCAGAACCGTCATAACGCTTTGCAATGTTATTTAAAAATTCCCTGACATCTATTTGTAAAGTAACCACACCGCCGAAACGGGTACCTCCACTGCTTTTTTCAATAAATATAGGCTTACTCCAGGTAAATAAAATGTTTTTATTTACCGTTTCAAGCGGACTGTAATATGGCCCTTTTGTCTCTGCCGGGATTGTGTACCATCTTTCTTGAGACACGTCACGATAGCGCTGCCCTGGCTCACCATCCGATACGGTTTCATTTACTAAAATTCCACGCGAATTTGTTCTGATGAGTGAATGAAAGTAGGCATGCTTTTTAATAATTTTTGAAAAAAAACGATCTGTTGGAACTACTTCTTTCATACTTATTTCTGGTTCCAACAGTATAGTACCGAATAAAAAATCCGCTTTAGCAAAATATTTTTCAATTGACTTTTTGAGTGCCTCTGGTTTTTCTGAGCACAAAGCAGGTGAGACGCCATAATAACAAACAAGAAATAAAGTAAGGAATGCTTTATTCATACACTATAGATAGGATGGTACTCGGGTACTTTTATTCAATATAATACGTTGTTAAAAAAGAACCTAATCTCTATTTTTCAAATTTGTTGATAGGTTTTAAAATGAACCTTGGCAACTTCGGATAACTTTTCCTTACCTTTTTTTTCTGCAAACACCTTCGCGGCTTTAATAACCTGAGGCCCGGCGCCAAACGGGAATGCCATACCGAATTCTTCCTGCATGCGGTGTGTCTTTTTTTCAAAGGTATCACGGGCGATTATTGAAGCTGCTGCGACTGCCGTATTCGATTCTGCTCTAGGCCGCTGGATGAGATTGAACCGTTTCATTGATGATAGAGCATTACGAATATATGATTCATTGCCGAACTGGTCTGAGATGACTCCGTCAACAACCATATCTTTTCTATTCTGCCATGCAGTAATCAGGTTCTCAATAACGCGGGCATGCCCCCACGCGAGAAACCTATTGAGATTCTTAAATTTCAGATACAGCTCATTATATCTTTTGTTAGAAGGAGCGACAACAGCAATGTGCTTCGGGTAATCCTTGTGTAATTTCTCAGCGATCGAACGTATCTGCCTGGAAGAGAGTTTCTTACTGTCCGTAACCCCGAATTGCATAATATCTCTCTCAATGTCACGCGTGATTAAAAACCCGGCAACCACCAGGGGGCCGAAAAAATCACCCTTGCCTGACTCATCAGTGCCAATCCATGTATTCATAGCTGATTCACGTGTATCTATTTCTTCCCGCAACACACCTTTGCTATCTTTACTTTCACCACGCAATAGTGATAGCGCCTTCAATGAAGTATTATTTTCAGAACAGTCAACAAAAGAAAAACCCTTTTTCTTCGAGAAATAGATATTAATCAGGCCGTTCTCTCCCTGGCCTTCAAGCAGGAGCTGGGTACCATACGGTATCATCTGCTTGAGAAATACCATAATACCCGCCCTGTTAATCTCTAAAAGGGCAGTTTCTATAAGCGATTGAATCTGTTCAATATCGGAATAGATTGCTGCCGTTTCATTATTTTTTTTTATTTCTTCAGACATTTTTCAAACTTTTCCACGTTATTAAAGAAAATGATCCCCTGTTTGAAGATAAAATATGGAACCATTGATTGTATATTTATTAGTTTTTAATACAGTGAAAGCAAGTATATTTTAAATTTCTTTGGAAGAAAAAAATCTCTTTTATAAGCAGAATAATGTTCAAAGGAAAATGCATTATGCTTAAAAAGAAATTTGAAAAACTGTTTAAACCGGCAGATATTGAAATCAATGGTAAACGCCCATGGGATATCACCGTGCATGATGACTCCTTTTATACGCGTTTACTCCTGGGATCATTGGGCTCTGGAGAGTCCTATATGGAGGAATTGTGGGATTGTGAGAAGCTTGATGAAATGTTCTATCGCCTCGTGCAGGCCGATGTAGACTCGCGAACCATACGGCTGGACAAGATTATCACCAATCTCGCAGGAAAACTGGTAAACCTGCAAACAAAATCACGTTCCAGGAAGGTTGCCAAAATCCACTATGACCTTGGCAATGATTTCTATGCTACCATGCTTGATCCCTTTATGCAATACACCTGTGGGTATTGGGCGCACGCGGACAATCTCAATGATGCTCAACGGGATAAACTCGATCTCGTATGCAGGAAATTACAACTGCGTCCAAAGGAAAAAGTTCTTGAAATGGGCTGTGGATGGGGTGGTTTTGCCAAATTCGCTGCGGAAAACTACGGCTGTTATGTTACTGCGGTCAATATTTCGAAAGAGCAGGTTGCATATGCACGCACATTCTGTAAAGGGCTCCCGGTAAAAATCGTACACAGCGACTACCGTGATGTTAATGGGCTGTATGATAAGGTTGTCAGTATCGGTATGCTGGAGCATGTTGGATATAAAAACTATGAAGCTTTCATGAAACACGTTCAGTCCTGCCTGAAACCCGGCAGTATTGCACTGGTTCATTCTATAGGGAACAATACCTCATCCGTTTCACAGGACCCCTGGCTGGACAAATACATTTTCCCCGGTTCGAAATGCCCTTCAATTCATCAGATCACTGAAGCGAGCGAACCGTATCTGATAATGGAAGACTTGCACAACCTCAGCACGGATTATGATAAAACGCTCATGGCCTGGTATCACAATTTTATCGAACATTGGCCGCAGTTTGAAAGCAGATACGGTAAGAGATTTCTCAGAATGTGGTCCTATTACCTGCTCTTCTGCGCAGGCTTGTTCCGTGCCCGGAAAACCCAGCTCTGGCAGATCGTTTTCTCCCGTGGTGGTGTTAAAGGAGGGTATCGATCGATTCGTTAGAACTGTACGAGCATAAGAAACAGGCATTAGTTTCACAGTTACACAATGCAGCAGGAACAGTCGGCCTGAATAAAATAGATTCTAATCTTTTTCGAAACCGCGAGCAGAAAAACTATACCCGCCTTGACGTACGGAACCTTAACCAGGTACTCTCTATTGACGCTGACAACAGACTCGCCAGAGTTGAAGGCATGACCTCTTTTGGCACGGTTGTCCGTGAAACACTTCCCCATGGATTCATGCCCTGCGTGGTTCCCGAATTAAAATCAATCACTGTTGGCGGCGCAATCAGCGGTGTCGGTATCGAATCCTCCTCTTTTAAATACGGCTTTGTTCACGAAACCGTTGAAGAGATGGAAGTCCTGTTAAGTGACGGTTCTGTTGTCGCCTGCACAAAAGCAAATGAACACAAAGACCTTTTTTTCGTTATACCAAATTCCTATGGCACCTTCGGCTATATTCTGAGTGCCACCATCCGCCTGGTTCCGGTAAAGCCTTTTGTAAAGCTGACCCACAGGCATTTTACTAAACCAGAAGACTTTTTAGCAGCAATCACCGCAAGTGTAAATGGCCACTATGATTTTATTGACGGCGTCGTCTTCTCAGAAGAGGACCTGTACCTTACGCTCGGAGAATTTGTCGATACAGTACCATATACCAGTAAGTATACCTACATGAAAATCTACTATAGATCCATTCAGAAACGGAAAACAGATTATCTCTCAACCCGCGATTATATCTGGCGTTGGGACACTGACTGGTTCTGGTGCTCACGGGTGTTTGGTGCACAAAATCCCATTCTCCGATTTCTTACCGGTAAATGGACTCTTAATTCACGATTTTATTTGAAACTCGGCCGCATCAATAAAAAACTCAACTTCCTCTCAACTATAAAAAATCTTTTCAGCATTAAAACCGAATCGATTATTCAGGATGTTGAAATCCCCATAGAACATGCGGCTGAATACCTGCAGTTCCAGCTCAAGGAAATACCGGTCAGGCCTGTCTGGATCTGCCCCATGAAATCAACCGCATTGCCATTCGACCTGTACTGGACCAAACCCGAAAGCCTGTATATTAATTTCGGTTTCTGGCAGGTTATAAAGACAGCACAAGAAAATGGCTACTACAATACACTTATTGAAAAAAAAGTTGAAGACCTTGCCGGAAAAAAATCGTTGTATTCTGAATCCTATTACTCAGAGGATACTTTCTGGGAAATTTACAATAGAGACAGCTATTTTAAACTTAAAGAAAAATATGACACAAAGGGTGTGTTGAAAAATCTGTATCAGAAGTGTGTGTTGAAGAGATAGTACTCGGAACTCAGTAATAAGAATTCAGCATCTCCTCCATCAAACTATTTCAGCATCTGCAATTTCAAAACTTTTTTATGATTTCCTGTTACTACTTCCAGAAAATAGAGGCCTGAAGGATAGTATATCTTTTCAATGGCGAATGTCTTACATTGCCGGGAATTCTTAACCCTGCCATCCCAGAGGACATCGACTTCTTTTCCTGACACATTATACAAAATTACCTTAAGATCACTGTTTACCCCGGGAAGGAAAACAGTAAATCGAATGCGTGAATTAAATAAATATTGATTTAATTCAACTAAGAAGGATTTTTGTTCTGCCCCTTTACTATCGCCAATTACTTCCGTCGGATCATTTGCGATTGTTACTTTTTCTACAATGGTATTACCCGAGCTGTCAGTTGCACTGATCCAGACATAGCCGGTGTCATCGCCATAAATCTCCTTAATATCCTCAACCGGGATAGTAATCTCATAGTTTTTATCAGTAGCTGTTCCTGATATAAATGCACTATAATACCACCAGTCCCAGTTATAATACAGCGTCCACTTTACATCCCTGATATTTTTATTGTCGGTAACGTTTACCGAGGCGAAAAAAGTATCATTCGCTAAAGTATCTACGATTGTCATAAAAGGATATGCTGCATCAGAAGGACTCCCACTGCATCCTCCGATCTTTGAACGCTGTTCAATCCAATACAAAGATTCATAATCAGAGGGCTTCGGTCTCGACACATTGAAATATTTCTTTACCGTACGTAATAATGTAAGCCAGTCATACCGCCAGCTAATAGCAGCGGGATTCTGACCCCAATTGGTTGACAATTTAATAAAAGCAGCTTGCACATCGGTCCATATCTGCTGTCTGTCAACGGTGAAATGTTTAAGTAAACCACCGCTCCCCTGTGAGGAAACTGTTCCGCTATCCCCGAAAAAGAATGTTTCAATATCCTCAAGTGTAATGTAGGTATCCCAGAGAACAATACTCGTATCTATCAATGACTCAGTTGATGCATCAGAAAGTGCTTTTACTGCATTGAGGATATCAATACGATAGTTTCCATTCCCCGGGGGAAATTGATTACTGGCATTAGGATCATTAAGAAGGGATTGATAATTATTGACATGCAAAGGTGATTCCGAACCGCTGTTCATACCGAGATTATAAAGTGGCAGAATTGCTGCAACACCAACGTGTGGATCAACGCAGAATTCCAGGACCTCTTTCCAGCACATGTCCCGGGACTAAGATAAAAGATTATACAAAATCCACCAGTTTAAATTGTTAATTACAACAGCATTAACGGTAAATGCTGAATTTTGAGGCGTTGGAGACCCCATATACTCCGCACAAAAATCATTCGCCGGCATAACTGTAGTAGCAAAAACAGTGGCATTTACGGAAGATTGAAGTTCGTTTACATAATCCGGATAAAATTTCGGATAAGCGATTGCCCGTGCCACAACTGTCCAGTTTTCAATATGAAAAGGGCCATAAACGCCAATTGAATTAGCATACGGCAAGCCCGCTGCTGCGATACCACTCTCTTTAAACCCCACCGAAATCATTAACTGCATGTCAATGCCTAAATATTCCTGTCCCATTGCGAGTGCCATCCAATATAAGGGGCCACCCGTTTCAGAGGGATCAAGATTGATATTCGTTGCATTCATTACAAAAGTACTTTCAGGAATCGGCAGCAGAATCTGTGTTTCACCAAGGTATGTATCAATGAGCCCGCCGGAGAAAATGCCGCCATGAGTCCCAAGACTGTCCTTATACCGGTGGTTTGCGTTATAATAACCGGGTAATGCGATCAGGCTGTCAATTTGAGCAATGTTGATAGGCTGTTCATCCAGATAGGGTCCGGGAGCTCCTGCAGCGCCCGTTTTGAGAAGTACATATACATGCAAAGGGGTGCCAATCTGCCCTATAGGAATTACTCCGCCGTTATACTTTAGATTTTGTGTTACCGGAGTCTCACCGGTATAGATAATACGCCTTGTACTGCTTTGCGAAAGCCTGGTTTCATGGTGCTTGAACGTATTTTCATCGGTAATTGTAACTGTGGCTCCGGGATCACCAGACAGCTGTGTCCATTCATAACCAAATGTGGTAAACCGCCATCCTGCCAGGTCAATAACAGAGATGGTTGTATTATATATATTGGGTGTTGGGCCTTCTTTAAAACTACCGTCGCCAATAAAACTTCCCGGAAATTCTACACGGACATCTGCATGGAGACAAAACACTGTTAATAAACCTAACAGGTAGAAATAATTAACACTCCTTCTCATAATGAACATAACTTTTCACCTTTCAATAACAAACCAGGGGATTATTTCATCGTCACCATAATAGTGAATTCTCTATAATAATATAAAAATACGGCAATTATTGTGCCATACCCAAAACTCTTCTAACTATTAAAATAAAAGCATTCTTTATCAAATACCGTCCCCTTTCCGGGACTGACAGTCCCGGATTTGAGACGGTTGTTTTACAAATAAAAAAAACTGCCACCCTTTGAGGCAACTCAGGATGACAGTTACTATTCATAATGAGAATCGTATTATTGAAATGGCTTTATTTCCTGATTCCAACCATTGCCTCATAGGTTTTAGGTTTTACCTTTACACCGGTATGAACAGGAACAACACACAAATAGGTCCCCTGACCTACAAATCGTCCATAAGTATTCTTAGTATTCCATACTTTATACCATGCCTGTTTTGCTTCATGGTTATTATAGGTTAGTGGGGTTTGCTCAAGTAATGTATTTCCGACAGGATCGAAAATCGACAGTTCAGCAGAAATCGAATCCGGATTATTTACATACCCGTAAGGGATTAGTAAAACGACAAGGTCTTCATCATCGGGTCCCTCCTGTTCACCGGGACCCTCAATAATATTATATCCTTCTGCAGCGCCCCATACATCCTGTTTGTCATTCTTTTTATCTCCCGCAGTGAAAGGATTGGGGAAGACAACCAGATCAAACACATACTCGTAAGGCTTAACAATCAACGGTATACGCTTCGTGTCAAGGTCTTGGGTATTCGATACCATATCGGTTATCTCCTCTCCCGCCTGGAGCCAGATCGAATCCCCCGCGATTGGAAAATAGCGCTGTCCTGCTTTAAGGACAGTATCAACACAGAATACCATTACCCTTCCCGGCGACTTAGTTATAAGTTCCGGCTCCATTTCCATATGAAATTCCTCGCTGTTTACTGTCCAGAACAGAAACGGTTCAGGCCATGCGGGAGCGGAAGTTGACGGCAGTGCAATTACTTCGGAAAAAGTCACATCAAGTGTATCAGGAACGTCTTTAACCGCATTTTGAGCACTGATAAGCGCAGGTCTGAACATTGCCCTGGTTATCACCGGCGCAAGACTGTCAGCGATTACTATCTCAGCGGCCTGTATGATACCACTGTCATTTATAACGGTGTTTTGTGTAATCTTAAGTTTATCCCTGTCATCAGCAGCCGTATTAATCACCGTATTTGACTGGGTTACATAGAGAGCAAAGCCATCGGACAAAGCAACAAAATCACTCCCGGCAAGCGGCATGGAAAATGCATGATAATCGATAATGTCCGGCAGTTGTATTGCAGAGGCAAGATTATTGAAAATAAAGTTGTCAGGTACTGCATTCATCTTTACCCGTATTAAATCTATTAAACCATCAGGCCGGGCACTGGTATCAAAATATGCGGCAGATAATACACTGTACGCATAATAGAATCCGAGCGGCTGTTTAATATTATCCACAATTTCCTGTTCGATATTCTGAGCATCATTCACATTATTACCGGCATATATCCAGATCGAGTCCCCTGATGCCGGGGTTACATTATCGGTGAAGTTGACAACATAAAAAGTAACCTGATGACTGTCAATGAGTACCTCCGAAACCGCAACCAGATACTCCGGATCTGCAGTGGTCAAAAACTTGAACGGGTGTTGTTCAGAGACACTACTCATAGCCTCAGAAAAAGTGACAATCAGCGTATCTGCAATACCAACTGAATTAAAGCTGTAGTATTCCGCTGAAAAAATGACCGGTCCCATGCCGTCACCCACAGTAATATCCGCTGTTTCCATCTGGCCGGTCTTTTCATTAGGCTGGGTGAGTGTTGCCTGTCCCCAGCCGAGTGCGGTATTAACCGATGTCACATACTGTTGCAGGGCATAGCCGGTAACCTCCCACCCGATTTTCACACCGTCAAATATGGTGAAATCCGATCCGTCAACTGTCATCACGACCGGGCTGCCGCTGTTATCAAGCCAGGTAAAAGTAAAGGTCATCGTGTCAAGGTCTTCCTGTTTCACATTTTTGTTCATGGTCATAACGATGCTGTCCATGGTACCTTCCGCATCGACATCAAGATACCTGCCGTCAACGACCTTATAGGTCCCTTTCAGCAGAATGACAACCACCTCCTGATTATTCGGCAGGGGCGGATTATGTTTATCGTCTGCTGGATAGAATGCCTGGTCAATCAGGCCGCTGTTGTGGATCAGATTAACCCGGTCACCCTCCTGTACCGTATTAGCGGCAAAGGAAAATATCCAGACGAGACCGGCATTATCAACTTTATCCGCGGTTATCGATGTTACTGCAGTGCCGTTGACATTCAGGTATTGATGATCATAAACCAGATTTTCAGCTACCGGTTCGGTAAAAGTCACGGTAAGGGTATCGGGGTCACCGGCATTTTCCTTCTCGTTAAGAACCGCGGATACGATAGCAGGGCCGACGCTGTCAATAATATCGCCTTTGATCATGATACTTTCCGGGAAATCAAGTTCCGCGTTTCCTTCACCTTCACCGGATGTGGTATTATCATCTATGACAAAATTATTCCCGGTAATGGCAACATTGGGATCGGCAACGGTAGCGGTGGTAAAATTACCCTTCTGCGGCCATGAATAGCGTATCTCTTCACAATCACCGGGCTGGTATGCCGAATCCGAGGTTCCGGTCTTGATGGTGATGGTGATTTCATCACCCATGCCGTTACCCTGGGTATCTTTTATATAACCGATTACCCACTGCGGTTCCTTATTGCCGATTTTCTTTATAGGAACAAACTGGTTGATAGTCAACGGTACATTGTCAATGGTATCGACCACACCGCTGTTATACACAATATTCACCGAATCCTTGTCCCCCACGGTGCCGGCAGGGAAAATAAACATCCACCGGGTGCCGCTGATAAGATTTGCTTCGGTTGAGGCCGTTGCCACCGGGGTACCGTTGCCTATCTTGAAATTCAAATAGGCCGTATTGGTACCCAGGTTCTCTTTAATCTTTTCAGTAAAGGTGATATAGAGCGTATCGGGAACGCCGCTGACATCCGGTATATTGTACACTGCACCGACACCGTTGCTGGAATCTATGGCTGGTCCGATCCTGTCAAGTATATCATCCGTATACCCGCTCGTCGCTGAAGGATAATCAAAGGTTACTTTACCCAGACCGGCTCCATCGGTAAACGTGTTATCGTTGATAACCAGATTATTACTGCCGACAGTAACATTTGCCGGGATTGCGGTAATCATATTAGTCTGGGTCGGCCATGAGTATTCAAGGTTCTGATAATCTCCCAGGTCATCGGGATTATTGCCGGTGCCCGGAGTGAGATAGATAGTAATTTTATTCCCCCATCCATTGCCCCGGGTATCCTGAATGATGGTAGAATCAAGCTCTGGATAATCCGGCCCGCCGGTAACATTTGTCTTTTTCACGATTACATTACCGGCACTATCCGCAGCCCAGAGCCAGAGATCTGCGCCAAGAGTTGCATTGGGCACGGTAACTTCCCAGTTCTGATTACCGCCGCTGCCGCTCACAAAGGCAGCGTTCCACCACTCTGTCCATTCATATATTGTGGTCCATTTAACTTCCTTGACAAATTGATTATCGGTCAAATTCAACGGGAGAACAAAATCATTCCCATTCATCGTTCCGGCACCGATATTCATGAATGGATATTCATTATCATTCACAACACCACAGCCGCCGACCTGAGATCGCGCTTCGATCCACATGCGGGATTCATCGTCAGTAGGACGGGGACGGTCAATGATAAACATGCCCTTGACAACCCGCAGCAGGGTGAGAAAATCATAACGCCAGCTTATTGCCGCAGGGCTTTGTCCCCAGTGGGGCGACAGCTTATTAAAAGCCGCCTGGACATCACTCCAGAGCTTCTGGCGATCAATATTAAAATGCTTTACCAATCCACCATTACCCTGTGAAGAGACACTGCCTCCATCACCAAAGAAGAAGGCCTGGATTTCATTAAGGGTGATAAATATATCAAACATGGTAACGGTCGGATCCGTTAACGACTGCTGTGAGGCATTGACCAGTGCTTCAACCGCATTGATAATATCAGTCCGGTAGTTGCCATTGCCAACCGGAAACTGGTTACTCGCATTCGGATCACCGAGCAATGTGTTATAATTATTGACATGCAGCGGAGATTCACTGCCGCTGTTCATCCCAAGGTTGTATAATGGAGCGAGAGCCGCAACTCCAATATGTGGATCAATACACCATTCGAGGGTCTCCTTCCAGCAGAGATCCTCTGCAAAACCCAGCAGATAATACAGGTACCAGTAATTGAGCCCTCCGATAACTATCGAATTTACAATGTATGCCGAGTTCTGTGGTGTTGTCGGTAATCCCATATATTCACCGCAAAAATTTTGCACCGACATAACCGTTTGAGCAAACACGGTTGCATTGGGTGAGTTCTGTAACGCAGTCATATGATCAGGGTAAAAGTGCGGCCATGCTACAGCCCGTGCCAGACAGGTCCAGTTCTCCACATGATACGCGCCAAACACCCCTCCTGAGTTCTGTGAAACATACGGCAGGCCGGACGCTGCAATACCGCTCTCTTTAAAACCGGTGGCAATCAATAACTGCTTGTCCATGTTGAAGTATTCCTGTCCCGCCGCAAGGCCCATCCAGTAAAAGGGTCCCCCTGTTTCCGAAGGATCGAGATTAATATTGGTTCCACTCAGCGAAAACGTATTCTTCGGTATTGCCAGCATTATCTGTGTCTGTCCATAATAGGTATCCAGCAGGCCGCCTGAATAGGTGCCACCGAAGTTACCCAGACTGTCCAGGTATTTCGCGTCCGGATCGTAATAGGTAGATACGGCAATTATACTGTCAATTTGATCGAGGGTAATCGGATCTTCATCCAATGGATCGACCGGAATTCCCTGACTGCCAAATTTAATCAGGACATACTGGCCGGAAAAACTTCCATTCTGCCCCGTGGGAATTGTTCCCCACCAGAATAAATTATAATTCTGCGCGGGAGCTGCTCCATTGGGTATCAGTTCGAGCTTTTCACTAACCTTAACCCTCGCCTCATGAAACATCTGTGCTCCCTGAAGGGATGCGGTAATATTCAGATCAGCACTTGACTGCCATTGATAGCTCGGGGTAAAAAACCTGAAACCGCCAAGCTGGAATTTGAGAATAGTCGCATTATAGGCATTAACCGAGGCAGCCCCCTGAAATCCTTCTGTAAATACGGCAGAAGGTTCTACACGAACATCAGCTTGAATTAAAGAAATAAATATGATGGTAATAATTATGAGGTGATGAATATATCCGTTGGAAGGATCCCTTTTCATCATTCTTCCCTACTCCCCTCTCGAATTTTAATGAGCACTGCTCCCTTTTCAGTAGTCTGTATTAACACAAAGGCCCGACAAACTATATATATATACTCAGATTGTCGTTTTCTGATATAGTAAGGTTCAGAATTATGAAGAATAATACAACAAACGAAACTTAAGCGCTTAATCCCTCTTGCATAAAAATTAGGCCTTTGCGTTGGTCTTTTAGTCCCATATATGTAATTATACACTACAATTCAAAAAAATGTGGAAAATAATCATTTTTGGGCATATAAACAAATAAAACGTATCACTGAGTGAGCGGGATGGTTCATTAATTATATAATTGGCCACCGTTCCGGATACATCAAACCTGCCGCCTTCACGTTAAAAGCGCCTAGTGATTAACAGCGGGTATTTGTCCGGTTCAAACATATAATATGGGATATGTTCGAGAGCGAGTTTCTTGACTATTGTATTTTACCCCGTATTTTACCCTATTTTACCCCGGAGATAAATTAATAAATTTATTAATTTCGCTCTTTGTCATAAGACCTTCTGCTTTACGAAGTGTCCATGATATTGCCGGACCACTTACATTCAAACATCGTGCTACTTCCTCTTCGGAAAACC
>CBDVBE010000032.1:0-26127 GCA_965372145.1 uncultured bacterium
GAATGCGGATTGGGGATTGAAAAAATCCAAAATCCAAAATTAAAAAATGTTTACAAACTCAAGCATCATCACAACGTTTTTTCACAGAAAAAACGATGTAACTTCTGAACGGGGAACCCTGAACCTGTGAACGGTTACTTATAAGGAGACAGATTGATGGAGAAATTGACTTCTACCAATGATTTTTATTCGCTCTATGATATTATCACTACATCGCATGAAGAGCCGCCGACCATTATCATCTCAGCAGGCACCTGTGGTCAGGCAAGCGGCGCTAACGACCTGATACGGGTTGCCAAGCGTGAGCTTCTATCAAAAAAGCTGTCGGAAAAGATCGGTTTGCGGATAACCGGATGTCATGGCTTTTGTGAAATGGAGCCATCGGTGCTTATAGAGCCGTCAAGGATTTTTTATCCAAAGGTTACCCCGGAAGATATGGTGAAAATTATTGATTCCATATCTAAAAATGACGTGCTGGAAGATTTGCTTTTTGTTGGAGGAGAAAAAGGGCAGCGTATAGAAAAGCAGGATGATATCCCGTTTTTTCAAAAACAGGTAAGGACAATTCTTTCGAAAAACGAGAAAATTGACCCCATAAGAATTTATAACCATATCGAATCCGGCGGATACCACTCAATGATAAAAACTTTGGAAAAAAGCGATTCTAATTGGGTGATAGAGGAGATAAAACAATCCGGCCTCAGGGGACGGGGTGGTGCCGGTTTCCCCACGGGTGTAAAATGGGAGCTGCTTGCAGACCAGAAAAACGGATCGGGAAAATACCTGGTGTGCAACGCTGATGAAGGCGATCCCGGTGCCTATATGGACAGAAGTGTGCTTGAGGGAAATCCGCACAGCATCATTGAAGGAATGCTTATCGGTGCGTATGCGACCGGTGCGACTCAGGGGGTGGTTTATGTCCGTAAGGAGTACCCGCTCGCAATCAAACATTTCATTATTGCGCTTCGTCAGGCCCGGGAGCTCGGGCTCCTCGGCACGAATATCCTTGATACGGGATTTTCATTTGATATCGATATAGTCATAGGCGCCGGTGCGTTTGTCTGCGGTGAGGAGACCGCCCTTATTCACTCAATCGAGGGGAAAATGGGCGAGCCCCGGCAACGGCCGCCTTTT
This sequence comes from uncultured bacterium, assembly GCA_965372145.1. Lineage (GTDB taxonomy): Bacteria > Fibrobacterota > Chitinivibrionia > Chitinivibrionales > JANQEN01 > CBDVBE01. The sequence continues at coordinate 1,135 of CBDVBE010000032.1, forward strand.
CCAATACAGAAAGGTATCTATGGCAAACCGACGGCCATTAACAATGTGGAAACATGGGCCAATATTCCGGTTATTATCAAAGACGGCGCAAAGAACTATAAAAAAGTCGGTGTCAAGAACAACTCGGGCACAAAAATATTCTCTCTTGTCGGCAAAGTAAAATACACCGGGCTTGTTGAAGTGCCTATGGGCATTTCTCTTAACGAAATTGTTTACGATATCGGCGGCGGGCCTTCCGGGAAAAAAAGCATTAAAGCAGTACAGACCGGCGGCCCATCCGGAGGATGCATTCCAGTCGAGCTGTTTGATACAACAGTCAGCTACGACAGCCTTGCGAAGGTCGGCTCTATCATGGGCTCCGGCGGCATGATTGTCATGGATGAGAACAATTGTATGGTTGATGTGGCTAAATACTTTACCAGCTTTCTAAAAGATGAGTCATGTGGAAAGTGTTTTACCTGCCGCAAAGGAACCCAGAGGATGTTCGAGATTCTTGATGATTTTACTAAAGGAAAAGGAGAAAAGGAACAGCTTGACCTTCTTGAAGGGCTGGCACATGTGATTAAAGATACTACCATGTGCGCATTAGGTCAGACAGCGCCGAATCCGGTGCTGTCAACCTTGCGATATTTTCGGGATGAATACAAGACGCATATCGATAAGAAACAATGCCCGGCAGGTGTCTGTAAAGAGCTTATACATTACCATGTCAACGAAAACTGCACCGGGTGCGGCGTATGTAAAAAAGCGTGCTCACAGGATGCAATCACAGGCAAAAAGAAGGAAAAACACCATATTGATGAAAATAAATGTATCAAGTGCGGCGCTTGTATAAGTGTTTGTAAATTTGACGCTATTTATATAACGTAGTGTTTCAAAAGGTAAATAACAAGGAAAAGGTAACAATGATAACGCTTACGATTAATGGGTTATCTGTTTCGGTGGAAGAAGGAACAACGCTTCTTGAAGCGGCGCGCTATTTGGGTTTTCCTATTCCAACCCTCTGTCATATGGACGGATTGTCGCCCTATGGCGCCTGCAGATTGTGCAGTGTTGAAATCGGTAAAGGAGCACTGGTTTCATCATGTACCTATCCTGCGGAGGAAGGATTAAGGGTGCGAACCGCTTCCTCCCGGGTTATAAAAGCCAGAAAAATGATTATTGAGCTGCTTCTGGCGTCGTGCCCGCAGTCAAAAATAATTCAGGACCTGGCATCCAAATATGAGGTACGCCGGCAGCGCTTTAAGCAGGAGTATGAAGATTGCATCCTGTGCGGCCTTTGTGTCAGGATGTGTGAAGAGCAGATGATGGCAAAGGCTATCGGTTTCAGGGGCAGGGGTGAAAACCGCAGCATCGGAACGCCGTTCGACATCAAATCCGATGTCTGCCGGTTATGCGGCGGCTGCATGTATGTCTGCCCGGCATGCTCGTTACGATGCACGTATAATGAACCTGAAAAAGCAATATGCGGCGCCTGTGCAAACCTGAGCCCGCCCTGCGTGGAAAAAGAGACGTTCGATGATATGATGTGTTATATGGATCCCTGTGTGGCATGTGAAATTGAGAGAAAGTGAAATAACTATATACAAGGAGGAAATACAATGTCTTTTTCAAGAGTAAATTCTTCAGCAGCAACGCTGACAAAGAACAGGACTGAAGGCTCTGTAACCCCTGCTTCAGGAATGTGCGTCACCTGTGTTGACGGCTGTATCGGTATGTGCGAAATCGGCAAATCTGCATACCGCGGGCATGAGGTTATTTATCCGCAACCGTTCGGAGTGATTACAACCGCTGCTGAAAAGGCCTACCCCGTTGACTACTCACACTTTAACATAATGGGAACGGCAGTCGGCGCTCACGGTGTTGAGGCTGACAGCGATAAAGCTATTTTTCCGGCAGTAGACCTTTCCGTGGCCTTCGGGCATGACAAGGGCCTCAAGTTCAAACTTCCCTGGATAATACCGGGTATCGGGTCCACGGATATAGCAAAAAACAACTGGGAAGGACTGGCCATTGGCACGGCACTGGCGGGCACAGGCCTGACAATTGGCGAGAACGTCGTGGGCATGGATCAGGAATCGGTGATTAAAAACGGCAGGGTAGTCGATACGGTGGATCTGAAACGGCGGGTAGCTCTTTTCAAAGACCACCAGCGTGATGGATACGGTGCGATTGTTGTTCAGGCTAACATTGAGGACACCAGGCTTAGCACGCAGGAATATGCCATAGAGAAACTGGGTGTTGAATGTGTTGAGCTGAAATGGGGACAGGGCGCAAAGGATATCGGCGGAGAAGTAAAGATACGCAATCTGGAAAAGGCTCAAATGCTGTATGAGCGAGGGTACATAGTACTGCCCAACCCGACGGACCCGAACGTTATTAAAGCATTTGAAAAGGGAGCGTTCAAGGAGTTTGAACGGCATTCACGTGTCGGGATGGTTACTGAAGAGTCTTTTGCAAAAAGGGTTGAAGAGTTACGACAAGCAGGTGCTAAGTATATTTTCCTCAAAACAGGCGCATACAGGCCTGCCGATCTTGCCCGTGCTGTTCTCTTCGCATCAAAATACAAAATTGATCTTCTTACTGTTGACGGCGCCGGCGGCGGTACCGGTATGAGTCCCTGGAGAATGATGAATGAGTGGGGTGTCCCACCGGTAGAGCTTCATTCCTTACTCTATCAATACACGAAAATCCTCGCCGATAAAGGTAACTATGTACCACCTTTGACGTTAGCGGGTGGATTTACTTTTGAGGATCATATATTTAAAGGCCTGGCTATCGGCGCTCCCTTTGTCAAGCTTATCGGTATGGCTCGTGCTCCGATTGCTGCTGCCATGGTGGGTAAAACAATCGGCAGAACGATAGATGAGCATCAGTTGCCGGTGTATATAGAGCGGTTCGGGAATTCAAAGGATGAGATTTTTGTTACCGCCAGCGAGCTTCGTAAAGAGCTTGGTAACGAAGCATTCGAAAAGATTCCAACCGGTGCACTCGGGTTATATACGTACTACGAAAGACTTGCCCAGGGGCTTCGCCAATTAATGGCCGGTAACAGAAAATTCGCACTTGAGTATATCTCACGGGATGATATTGCCGCACTTACCCGGGAATCAGCGGGGATTAGTGGCATTAAACATGTAATGGATGTAGACAAGGGAATCGTTGAGGAAATACTTAGCAGTTAAATTTTAAAGGAGCTATAGATGAGAGAAGCCGGGATTCAATTAAACCCTAATAAGTTAGTACAGTATCTGAAAAAACCCGCATCAGAATTTACGCGGGAGGATATAGTCGAGTTTGTTGCAGGCAATGGAATTGAAATGTTAAATTTTCGATATGTTGCCGGAGATGGTAAACTGAAACAACTTAATTTCGCCATTAATAGTAAAAAACATCTTGAAGAATTATTAACAACAGGTGAAAGGGTTGACGGTTCCAGTCTGTTTTCCTATGTTGATGCCGCTTCAAGTGATCTATATGTAATACCTCGTTACAAAACTGCTTTTATTAATCCATTTGCCCAGATACCTACGCTGGATATTTTATGCTCCTTTTATGATAATCAGGGTAATCCCCTGGAAAGTGCACCTGAAAACATACTAAGGAAAGCCCATTCCGCTTTTAAAAAGGCAACCGGATTTACATTTAAAGCATTAGGCGAACTTGAGTATTATGTTATTACAGAAAGAAATAATCAAAACAATTTATTTCCTATTCATGATCAGATGGGGTATCATGCTGCACCGCCTTTTACAAAATGGTGCTCATTCAGAAAAGAAGCATTGAAGTGTATCGCCGAATCCGGCGGCCAGGTAAAGTATGGTCATTCAGAGGTTGGGAATTTTACTAATGAGTATGGCAGTTTCGAACAAAATGAAATAGAATTCTTACCGGTCGATGTGGAAGATGCTGCGGACCAGATGGTTGTTGCAAAATGGATATTGAGGATGCTTGGTAAAAAAAACGGCGTCAATATCAGTTTTGCGCCAAAGATTACAATCGGTAAAGCCGGTAACGGATTACATGTTCATATGCTTCTTGAAAAAGACGGGGTGAATTTATTAGCCGATGAGAATGGATTAACCGATACGGCAAAAAAAGCCATTGCAGGACTGTTGGATTTGGCCGCTCCTCTTACGGCCTTTGGCAACACTATACCCACATCGTATCTTCGCCTGGTGCCGCACCAGGAAGCGCCGACAACTATCTGCTGGGGAGACAGAAACCGCTCTGTGCTGGTGAGAGTGCCCTTGGGATGGTTAGCAGGGGCTACCATGTTCCAAGACGCCAATCCTCTTGACAACAGCAAACCCCCAACCATGTCGGGGAAACAAACATTTGAGTTCAGGGCGCCTGATGGCTCTGCAGATGTTTATTTGCTGTTAGCCGGTCTGGTAATGGCAGCACAACATGGATTGGAAATGGAAAACGCATTAGATTTAGCTGAAGAACTGTATGTTGATGTGAATATTTTTCATAAAGAACACAAGGCAAAACTGGAAAAACTGGAGAACCTGCCTACCTCATGCTTTGAGTCTGCGGAAAGTTTGCAGGAGAAGCGAAATTATTTTGAAAAGGATAATATTTTTCCAAAAGGGACTATTGATACTATTATTCAAACGTTAAAATCACACCACGATATTGATCTCAGCGAACGGTTATACCGACGGCAGGATGAGATAAAACAACTGGTGGATAATTATCTGCATTGTATGTAATGATGCTTTATCATAAAATAATGAGGCTGAAAAGAAACAAACCGGTGCTCGCGGTTTATATACATTTTACGAGCTGATATGCTATTCAATAAGGCGTTTTTGTAAAGGGATGAAACCCTGTTGTAAAGAGACATACTTTCAACGGGGTTTCGTTTTTAACGAGTGGTCGTTTTGTTTATGAACTTTTCATAAGAAAAGAATTTTTCTATACAGAGCTATTTTACTATCTGGATCTTTGTACCTTTTTCTAACTTAGAAATAGTATTTATCGTATTTTTATTCCATAATCAAAGAGTGAAACAGAGAAGGGTTTTATATGAAGCAAAGGAAAAGGGGGTAAAGTGCTTTCAGAAAAAGATGATCTTGATTCCAAAAAATTGAAAGAAAAAAATTCCTTCAAAGAGATTCTTGGTGCATTAGATAAAAAGCAAGTGGATCAAAATACGGAAGCATCGCTGCAAGAACGTATTAAAGAATTGACCTGTTTATATGGCATAACGCAGCATATAATGCAGGAACATGATTCAAAGGATGAGATTTTTCAAGGCATTGTAGAACATATCCCGCCCGCCTGGCAAGACCCGGAAATAACAGTTGGCCGAATTATTATTGATGATCGTGTTTATATAACCTCTGACTTTAAAAAGGCACATCATAAACTAACTTCGGACATTTTAATTAATGGGGAGAAAAGGGGGGAGGTAGAGGTTATTTATAAAAAGAGTATACCAAAGGTTTCCGGGGAATCGTTTTTTTTAAAGGAAGAACGTAGTTTGATTGATGCTATTGCAAAACAGGTAGCCCTGATACTGGAACGGCAGGAAGTTGAGGAGGAAAGGAAGAAATTGCAGGAACAGCTTATACATTCAGATAGGCTTGCTACTATTGGACAACTATCTTCGGGAATTGCCCATGAACTGAACGAGCCTCTCAATAATATACTTGGACTCGGTCAACTAATGGAACAAGAACCGGAAACACCGGCTCAATTTGAAGAGGACATTAAGGAAATAATAGCGCAATCACTTCATGCGCGTGAAATAATTAAAAAATTGATGCTTTTTGCACGTCAGGTGCCCTCTCATAAGTTAAAGGTAAATCTTAATCAGGTAATTGAAAATGGATTATATTTACTTGAAAGCCGTTGTGCTAACAGTGGGATTGAACTGATACAGGTACTTTCAACCGATATTCCTGAAATTACCGCAGACCCATCACAGTTGAACCAGGTATTGGTCAATTTAGTGGTAAACGCTATACAAGCGATGCCGGATGGAGGAAGATTAACAATAGAAACCAGGTCGGATAAAGAAAATGTGAATCTTGTAATAAAAGATACGGGTATAGGAATGAGTAAAGAAGTTCTTAGGCAGATATTTGTACCTTTTTTTACAACAAAGGATATTGACCAGGGAACGGGTCTCGGCCTTCCTGTTATTCATGGTATTATTGCTTCTCATGGAGGAACGATAGAAGTAGAAAGTACTGAAGGTAAAGGAACTCTTTTTGAAGTTAGATTTCCTGTAAAGAGTTCAAAACGAAATAAGAAGGGTAATGATAATGTCCTCGTCAAATAAAAAAGAATCAATTTTAGTTACTGATGATATCCCCGCCACGCTTAGAATCCTGAAACGACGATTAGAATCTAAAGGGTATCGTGTGTTTACCGCTTTAAGTGTTGATGAAGCACTGGCACTAATAGAAGCAAACCATATCGACCTGGTAATTACGGATTATCGCATGCCCAAGGTTGATGGCCTGGATTTAGTACGTTATATCAGGGAAAATTATAAAGATATTGAAGTTATTATGATAACGGGATATCCATCAATAGAAGGCGCCGTCAAGGCGATAAATACAGGTGCGAGAGAGTATTTGGCAAAGCCCTTTACTGATAAAGAACTTTTTTCGGCTGTTAAGCGAGCACTTGACAGATTACATGTCCGACAACTCAAACACGCTAAAATATTACAGACGCCGCACACACCGCATGGGCTTATTGGAGAATCGAAGGTTATGAAAAAAGTTTTCCGTGCTATTACAAAAGCGGCGGCTACATCAGAAACCGTTTTAATTTCAGGTGAAAGCGGTACCGGTAAAGAACTGGTTGCGCGGGCAATTCATTACAACAATCCCCGCTCTTCCGCCTCATTTGTCCCTATAAACTGCGGCGGCATTCCGGAAAGCCTGCTCGAAAGCGAACTGTTCGGTTATGTAAAAGGGGCGTTCACCGGTGCAACAGAATCACGCGCCGGCTTTTTCCAGACTGCAGAGGGCGGCACTATTTTTCTTGACGAAATAAGCGAAACGAGTGTCAACATGCAGGTGAAACTTCTCCGTGTTCTTCAGGATAAAGAGGTGTGTATGGTTGGATCGAATCGTGGCAGAAAGATTGACGTTCGCGTTATAGCATCAACCAATAAAGATTTACACCACCTGATTAAGAAAGGCCTCTTTCGTGAGGATCTTTATTTCCGTCTTAATGTTATTGCGATAGACCTTCCACCATTACGGGAACGGGGAGATGATATAATCTTGTTGGCACATTATTTTACCCGCAAATCTGCAAAGGAGATGGATAGAGAGCCTATTGAATTTACCGATAAGGCACTTGATGCGCTGCAATGTTATCACTGGCCGGGAAATGTACGTGAACTTGAAAATGTTATTAAAAGACTAATGGTAATGACTGAAGGAAAATTAATTGATGTTACGGACCTCCCTTCTTTGATGCGGTTTTCGGTTCCCCGTATGCCGGATCTAACGCGAACATTGGCTGAAGCAGAGGCTGATTACATAAGAAATGTCTTAGCAAGTGTGGGAGGGAATAAGACAAAAGCCGCAAAAACCCTCGGTATAGCTCGAGCGACATTACGGGACAAAATTAAAGATTCAAACAACACCTCGGATATAGATGATATCTGAGCGGTAGATTTCCTGCCACTGGTAGAAAATCTACCGTTTTTTTACTGCCAAAACCTTTTCTAATACTCATTCTCCAGTAGTTCTTTACAACAAAATCACCTTTTATTTGCGTTAAAGCCACTCTATAGACAGTCTGCATTTTTATGAACTAATTGGCATAAGAATTGCCTTTCCGATTATACATCAAGAGATTACCCCTATAAATACATATAGGTGTGTTGCTATATTGTAAAGGAGAAATTATATGACTCAAAACCTGGATTTATGTTCCACCTGTATACATGCTTCAGATTGTACATACAGAATTAAATCGGATAGATACATTTATTATTGTGAGGAATTTGAGATTGAACCGGCAAAGCCACGAAATTCACAAACAGTGGTTTGTGAACGGGAAAGGGTAAACCAGCAAGAGCATGACAGTTCGCTGAAAGGATTGTGCACAAATTGTGAGAATCGTAAAAACTGCAAGTTCTCAGGAGTAGAGGGAGGTGTATGGCACTGTGAGGAGTATAGATGATTGAAGTGGTAGTAGTGCTGGTATGGAATCACTCTATAAGAAAGAAAAGAGGTGGATTATGGGCTCTCAACAAATCGTTGAAATAACCCGGAAATATGATAAAAAGCCGGGAGGTTTGATTTCGATACTTGAAGAAATTCAGGGGAAATATGGTTATTTGCCCCGGAATCTGATCGAAGATGTGGCTGAACAAACCGGGAAATCTCTTGTTGATATCTATGGCGTCGCTACTTTTTACAAAGCATTCAGATTGAACCCCATAGGAGATCATCTCATTACTGTTTGTCTCGGTACGGCTTGCCATGTGCGCAATTCGCCCGAAATTGTTGAAGAATTTAAAAAGGAGCTGGGTATTTCCGTCGGCGAAACAACACCGAATAATGAATTTACACTGGAAACGATTAACTGCCTGGGCTCTTGTGCATTGGGCCCCATTGTCGTTATCAACGGCCGCTATTTCTCCCGGGTAAAAAAATCAATGGTTCCAAAGTTAATAAAAATGACACGGGACGGTCTCGATACGATAGATGTCTTAAATGATAAGCGAGTATTTCCACTCGAGCTGCGATGCCCGCGATGCAATCATAGTCTCATGGATTCGAAACACCCTATTGATGAACATGCGTCAGTGAAAGTTACGGTTTCGTTCGGGCGTAAGCACGGCTGGCTGAGGCTTTCGTCCATGTACGGCAGTTACAACATAGAGTCGGAGTACGACGTCCACAACGGTACTGTCGTGAATTGTTTTTGCCCGCACTGTCACGGCGCGTTAACTGATACCTCAACGTGCCTTGAATGTGGTGCTCATATGATCACTATGCTGGTACGTGGCGGGAACATGGTACAGGTGTGCTCTCGTCACGGTTGTAAAGGCCATATGCTCGAGGTTAATAATGTCATGTTAGAAAAGCACACTTGATTAACTGATATAAAAAAAGGACACGTATTCTTCTGAAGAAGTAAAGGGAATAAAGCACCGTTGTGAAACTTTAAATGTTAGAAACAATAAAAGTGGTTTGACCCATGGAAAAGATTAGATCGGTTGATGAATTTGATACACTGCAGCACGAGTTGATTAGTGGTGAGGATGTAACGGTTCCAACCATTGTTGTTCCCGCCGGAACCTGTGGTCAGGCAAGTGGCGCAAATGACTTAATCCGGGTGATAAAAGGGGAAATAGTCAATAAAAGTCTGAGTGAAAAGATCAGGTTGCGTATTACCGGGTGTCACGGATTCTGTGAAATGGAGCCTTCCCTCCTTATTGAACCTGAAGGCATTTTCTATCCGAAGGTTACTATACATGACATTCAAGGTATTATAGAATCTGTAGTCAAAAAACAGGTATATGAGGAACTCCTTTTCAGAGATCCGGATACCGGCAAGCCTGTTGTGAAGCAAATCGACATTCCGTTTTTTAAAGGGCAGACACGAACGATCCTTTCCCGCAGTGAGAAATTCGACCCGATACGTATCTATCAGTACATTCAGGCAAAGGGATATTCCGCGTTTGCCAGGGCACTTTCATCGGGCAAACCGGAAGAGGTGCTTGAGGAAGTAAAGAAATCAGGGCTTCGCGGGCGCGGCGGGGCCGGATTCCCCACAGGATTGAAATGGGAGTTGCTGGCAAAACAGCCTGGTAATCATGGTAAATTTCTTGTGTGCAACGCCGATGAGGGAGATCCGGGCGCCTACATGGACCGCAGTTTACTTGAAGGGAATCCGCACAGTATCATTGAAGGTATGTTGATTGGTGCTTATGCAACGGGAGCAACGGAAGGTATTCTGTACATACGCGATGAATATCCGCTTGCCATAAAGCATGTTACCATCGCTCTGCGGCAGATGCGGGATCTCGGCCTTCTGGAGGAAAATATCCTTGGAACCGGTTTTTCTTTCAGTTTGGATATCGTTCGTGGTGCAGGTGCGTTTGTCTGCGGCGAGGAGACGGCATTGATCCGGTCGATTGAAGGTAAAATTGGTGAACCGCGCCAACGGCCCCCATTTCCTATACAGAAAGGCATCTATGGTAAGCCGACGGCAATTAACAATGTAGAAACATGGGCAAATATCCCGGTTATATTTGAACGGGGTGCTTCAGAATTTGCAAAAACCGGCGCACCAAATAATGCAGGTACGAAAATTTTCAGCCTGGTAGGAAAGGTAAAGTATACGGGGCTTGTAGAAGTTCCTATGGGGACGCCACTCAGTAAAATTGTGTATGATATAGGAGGCGGCTCCGGGAGCAATGCCGCAATCAAAGCGGTGCAAACGGGCGGCCCGTCCGGCGGAAGCATACCAGGATCGCTATTTAACCTGCCTATTGATTACGACAGCCTTGCAGAGGCAGGGTCAATCATGGGCTCCGGCGGCATGATCGTCATGGACGAAAACACCTGCATGGTCGATATCGCCAAATATTACATGACGTTTCTCAAGAGCGAATCCTGCGGTAAGTGCTTTACATGCCGTAAAGGTACGCAGCGTATGTATGAGATACTCAATGACATTACAGAGGGAAAGGGAACACTAAACGACCTGGAGCTTCTTGAAGAGCTCGCCGTGGTAGTTAAAGACTCGACCATGTGCGGATTGGGAAACACTGCTTCTAATCCTGTTCTGTCAACACTTAAGCACTTCCGTGATGAATACATACAACACATTGTAAAAAAGCGTTGTGGCGCCGGCGTATGCAAAGAAATCGTCGGCGCGCCATGCGAAAATGCCTGTCCTGTCGGTACTGAAGTATGGCGGTATGTTGCGCATATTCAGCGAGGGGAATATGAAGAGGCATACAAGGTTATCTGCGAGGCAAATCCACTCCCCTCCGTGTGTGCACGGGTATGCAATCATCCGTGCGAAGCACAATGCAAGCTTGGCACAACAGGAGATGACCCTGTTGCCATAAGAATGTTGAAACGTTTTATTACCGATAATGTCAATCCCGAACCACCTGTTTCCCGTAATGCAAAAAAGGGGGATACAACAGCACCGAAAGTAGCGGTAATCGGCGCAGGACCTGCGGGATTGACCGCAGCTTACTATCTATCAAAAGACGGGTATGCGGTGACGGTTTTTGAGGCGGAGGAAAAACCGGGTGGAATGCTGGTATGCGCGATTCCTTCATATCGGCTTCCCCGCAATACCATCGAAAAAGAAATAGAAAGAATTATTAACCGGGGAGTATCGCTTAAGACAGGCACGAAACCCTGCATAGAGGAGCTTTTAAATAAAGGATACAAATCGGTTTTTATCGCGATCGGTGCGCATAAAAGTATGAAGCTGGGCATTACAGGAGAGAATTCCAAAGGTGTATATACGGCAATGGAGTTTCTTAAAGCATATAACCTCCGTGGGAAGAAGCTTGCCGAGGGAAGAGTCGGGGTGATTGGAGGCGGAAACTCCGCAATCGATACCGCGCGCACTGCAATACGGTTTAAGAGCGTTACAAATGTCACGGTATTTTATCGTAGAACAGAAAAAGAGATGCCTGCATTTCGGGAAGAAATAGAAGCTGCCAAAGAGGAAGGTGTTACGATAATAACCCTTGTCACACCGAAACAAATTGTTTCAAAGGGAGGCAGGCTCGCCGGTATTGAATGCGTATCCAATAAGCTTGGTGATGTAGATGAATTCGGACGAAGGCGGCCGGTGATAGTTGACGGCAGCGAAAAGACATATGATATTGACACACTGATTGTGGCTATTGGCGAGCAACCGGATGCGGGACAACTATCAAAGGATAAGCAGCTATCTATAAATAGTAATGGAAATATTCAGGCAGACCAGGATACCCTTATGACCAATATAGAAGGTGTTTTCGCGGGTGGTGATGCGGTTACCGGCCCCAATACGGTAATCGATGCAATTGCGTTGGGTAAGAGAGCTGCTTCAGTAATAGTGCGTTACCTTAATGGGGAGACGTTACAAAAAGAAGCAGAAATTCATCTTCCGGACTGTTATATAGAGCGTCATGGCGAAAAAGATATTGAACAGGAGCCTCCTCCAAGAGTTGCAGCTCCCATGCTGCCGGTAAACAGGCGTAAGTTTTCCTTTTCTGAAGTTGATGGTGTTATTTCTGAATTTGAAGCGCGCTGCGAGGCAGGCAGGTGCATTCGTTGCGATTTGGAATTCACTCAGGAGGATGTGAAACGCCTTGCGCAAGGAGGAAGTAAATGATTACCCTTGTTATCAATGGCCTGTATGCTTCAGTCGAGGAAGGTACGACATTGCTTGAAGCGGCGAATCAGCTTGGCTTTCCGATTCCCACTCTTTGTCACAAAGAAGGGCTTTCACCCTATGGCGCCTGCAGGTTATGCGTTGTTGAAATAGGAGAAGGTCCGAAAGCAAAGCTTGTTTCATCATGCACCTACCCTGCTGAAGAGGGGCTTCGAGTCAGGACCGCCTCGGAACGGGTGCTGCGGTCAAGGCGTATGACTATTGAACTCCTGTTGGCGTCATGTCCCCAGTCAAAGACAATCCAGGATATCGCTGCTGCACATGGCGTTCGCCGGCAACGTTTCAAACAGGAATATGAAGACTGCATATTATGCGGACTGTGCGTACGCATGTGTGAAGAGCAGATGATGGCCAAAGCTATCGGCTTCAAGGGACGGGGTGAAAACCGTACAATCGGAACCCCTTTTGATATCAAGTCGGATGTATGCCGGCTTTGCGGTGGATGCATGTATGTTTGCCCGGTCTGCCAGCTCAGATGCACCTATAATGAGCCGGAAAAAGCTGTGTGTGGAGGTTGCGAAAATTTACAACCACCGTGTATTGAAAAAGAACAATTTCACGACATGATGTGTTATATGAATCCATGTGTTGCGTGTGAAATAGAAAAATAGCGAATCAATAAAAAGGAGGAAATTATAATGGGATTCTCACGAATAAATGCCTCAGCGGCAACGCTTACAAAAAACAGGACGGAGGCATCCGTTACGCCGAACTCAGGGATGTGCGTTACCTGTATCGACGGGTGTATCGGCATGTGTGAAATCGGCAAGTCTGCATACCGGGGCCATGAAGTTATCTACCCGCAGCCTTTTGGTGTAATTACAACTGCGGCGGAGAAAAGTTATCCTGTTGATTATTCTCATTTCAACATAATGGGAACCGCTGTCGGTGCACAGGGAATAGAAGCCGACAGTGATAAAGCTATTTTCCCGGCAGTGGATCTCAATGTTGTATTCGGGCATGATAACGGGCTTAAATTTAAATACCCGTGGATAATACCGGGTATTGGTTCAACAGATATTGCGAAAAATAACTGGGAGGGTTTGGCGATTGGTACTGCACTGGCTGGTACCGGATTAACAATCGGTGAAAATGTTGTTGGTATGGATCAGGAAGCGGTAATTAAAGACGGCAGGGTAGTTGATACGGTTGATTTAAAACGCAGGGTAAAACTTTTTAAGGATCACCAGCGTGACGGGTTCGGTTGCATAGTTGTTCAGGCCAACATTGAGGACACAAGGCTTTGCACTCAGGAATATGCTATCGAGAAACTTGGTGTGGATTGTGTTGAGTTAAAGTGGGGGCAAGGTGCAAAAGATATAGGAGGAGAGGTAAAGATTCGGGATTTGAAAAAAGCCCAAATGCTGTATAAGCGCGGTTATATCGTACTGCCAGACCCCACCGATCAAAACGTTATTAAAGCATTCGGAAAAGGAGCTTTTAAAGAATTTGAGAGGCATTCACGTGTCGGTATGGTTACTGAAGAGTCTTTTGCAAAACGAGTTGAGGAATTAAGAAAAGCCGGTGCCAAATACGTTTTTCTGAAGACAGGAGCATACAGACCGGCAGACCTTGCACGTGCAGTTGTGTTTTCGTCAAAATATAAAATTGATCTTCTTACCGTGGATAGTGCAGGCGGCGGCACCGGTATGAGTCCCTGGAGAATGATGAATGAGTGGGGTGTCCCGCCTGTTGAGATTCATTCATTGCTTTACCAATATGCAAAACGACTTGCCGATAAGGGAAAGCATATACCGGCAATAGCAGTCGCAGGTGGATTTACTTTCGAGGATCAGATATTCAAAGGACTTTCTTTAGGGGCCCCATTTTTTAAACTTGTCGGCATGGCCCGTGCTCCTATTGCAGCAGCAATGGTAGGCAAGACAATTGGCAGGACAATAGATGAGAATATGCTTCCAGTATATGTAGAGCGATTTGGAAATACAAAAGAAGAGATATTTGTAACTGCAAGTGAGCTTCGCAAGGAATTAGGTGATACTGAGTTTGAAAAGATTCCAACCGGAGCTCTTGGACTATATACCTATTACGAAAGACTAGCACAAGGTCTGCGACAAATAATGGCTGGAAGTAGAAAGTTTTCTTTGAAATATATCTCCAGGGATGACATAGCGGCACTTACCCGTGAATCTGCCGAAATTAGCGGGATTCGGTATGTTATGGACGTTGACAAAGGAAGGGTTGAAGAAATACTTACCTATTAAATTTTATAAATCCAAAGGAGTTACAGATGAGAGAAGCCGGGATTCAATTAAACCCAAACAAGTTAGTACAGTATCTGAAAAAACCCGCATCAGAATTTACCCGGGAGGATATAGTTGAGTTTGTTGCAGGTAATGGAATCGAAATGTTAAATTTTCGATATGTTGCCGGAGATGGTAAACTGAAACAACTTAATTTCGCCATTAATAGTAAAAAACATCTTGAAGAATTATTAACAACAGGTGAAAGGGTTGACGGTTCCAGTCTGTTTTCCTATGTTGATGCCGCTTCAAGTGATCTATATGTAATACCTCGTTACAAAACTGCTTTTATTAATCCATTTGCCCAGATACCTACGCTGGATATTTTATGCTCCTTTTATGATAATCAGGGTAATCCCCTGGAAAGTGCACCTGAAAACATACTAAGGAAAGCCCATTCCGCTTTTAAAAAGGCAACCGGATTTACATTTAAAGCATTAGGCGAACTTGAGTATTATGTTATTACAGAAAGAAATAATCAAAACAATTTATTTCCTATTCATGATCAGATGGGGTATCATGCTGCACCGCCTTTTACAAAATGGTGCTCATTCAGAAAAGAAGCATTGAAGTGTATCGCCGAATCCGGCGGCCAGGTAAAGTATGGTCATTCAGAGGTTGGGAATTTTACTAATGAGTATGGCAGTTTCGAACAAAATGAAATAGAATTCTTACCGGTCGATGTGGAAGATGCTGCGGACCAGATGGTTGTTGCAAAATGGATATTGAGGATGCTTGGTAAAAAAAACGGCGTCAATATCAGTTTTGCGCCAAAGATTACAATCGGTAAAGCCGGTAACGGATTACATGTTCATATGCTTCTTGAAAAAGACGGGGTGAATTTATTAGCCGATGAGAATGGATTAACCGATACGGCAAAAAAAGCCATTGCAGGACTGTTGGATTTGGCCGCTCCTCTTACGGCCTTTGGCAACACTATACCCACATCGTATCTTCGCCTGGTGCCGCACCAGGAAGCGCCGACAACTATCTGCTGGGGAGACAGAAACCGCTCTGTGCTGGTGAGAGTGCCCTTGGGATGGTTAGCAGGGGCTACCATGTTCCAAGACGCCAATCCTCTTGACAACAGCAAACCCCCAACCATGTCGGGGAAACAAACATTTGAGTTCAGGGCGCCTGATGGCTCTGCAGATGTTTATTTGCTGTTAGCCGGTCTGGTAATGGCAGCACAACATGGATTGGAAATGGAAAACGCATTAGATTTAGCTGAAGAACTGTATGTTGATGTGAATATTTTTCATAAAGAACACAAGGCAAAACTGGAAAAACTGGAGAACCTGCCTACCTCATGCTTTGAGTCTGCGGAAAGTTTGCAGGAGAAGCGGAACTGTTTTGAAAAGGATAATATTTTTCCAAAAGGTACTATTGATACTATTATTAAAACTTTGAAATCATATCACGATATCGAGCTCAGCGAACGATTATACCGTCGGCAGGATGAGATAAAACAACTGGTGGATAATTATCTGCATTGTATGTAAAAGTATTAAACAGTTGGTAATGGTAAGGATAGAGTACTATGGCAAAAAAAATTCTCCTCGTAGATGATGATAAAGATTTTTTATCGATTACCAGGTCCCACATTAAAAAAAGCGGGTATGATGTAGAGATTGCTTACAATGGCAAAGAATGCCTGGCAAAGGTTCGTAGCGGGAAACCGGACCTGATTCTTTTGGATGTGATGATGCCCGGCCAAAATGGATTTGACGTATGCGAAAAACTTAAATCGGATAAAAACGCAAAAACTATACCGGTAATTCTCCTGACAGCCCATGTGAAAGAAACCTGTCGTATGATATACAAGCACGAAGACACGGAAACGGAAGCTGATGATTATATGGAAAAACCGGTGAACTTCGAGAAGCTGCTTAAATCCGTCAGTTATTTATTAGACAGGAATAGCAATTCCAGCAGAAACGGAGGGATAGATTCATCACAAATTGCGTATAAAAAAAAGAAACATGATAAGGTGCTGAAATCCGCTTTTCTACAAAAACACGAACAATCTGCAGAAGCGCCTTTTTCTCCGGACAATTTCATTGTACTTAAAACTGCCGCGAATGGTACTAAATATTTATTTCGTACATTAAAACATTCGGATACCAGCCTGCTGCTTGAATTCTGTAATACTGTTTCGGAAGAGTCGATTGGATTACCATTATTTAAGTCAAATAAAAAATATCCGCCGGAAGTTATTAGGGAAGTAAAAAATTTTTTTTTTTAAAAATAGTTTGGTATCGGCGTATTTATAAATGAAAAAGGGAAAGAACAAATAATCGGAATTGGATATTATGCATTAATCCAAAAGAGTAATAAAGCGGATATTTCTATTATTATCAGCGATCACCGGAAGGAAAATGGCGTTGGTAACTATTTGTTAAAAATTATTACAGAAATTCTAGCTATACGGGGGATAGCGGGCCTTGAAGTAAGAATGCTTGCCGATAATAAAGAGATGTTGTCATTATTCAGTCAATCCGGTTTCAAGGTCTCACATTACTGTCTTGATATTTTACATCAAGACAGTTGCAATGTAATGATGTAAAAAATATTCATGGTTATTTAATCACATTTCATAAAGGAGCCAAGACATGGAAACTTTGACTTTAGGAAATCTGATGGATTGGGACCTGGTAGTTGAAAAACTCGAAGGCCTGAAGAAAGAAAACGGGCTGGATGATTGTCAGGAAGAGCTCATTCGGATACTTCGATATCCTGATAATTGGCGGCTAAGAGAAATGGCCCTTGAATATATAGGATACGTGCAAAATCCCACCGAGAATCTTATGTTGAGTACGTTAAACATAATGACGGACAATACTGTCTATTATGAAGCCAGAATCCTGGCCGCCTCAGCACTTGTTGAATTAGCTGAAAGAGAAACCGACGTATTGAATGGTTCTAAAACGATTACCAGGGAAGCAATTATTGAAAATATGGAATCCATTCTCAGTTCAACCCACCCTCCTTTATTACAGGAGTGTATAAAAAAATGTCTGACCAGGATAAATGGCGAATAACGAACTCTGTTATAATTAAACACAATAGTGAATTACACAGGAAAAGGAGGTGGTGATAATGCGGATTGGAATACCAAAGGAGATATTGCCTGAAGAAAAACGTGTGGCAGCAATACCTGAGACAGTCACAAAATATATACAAATGGGATTTGAAGTACTTATAGAATCATCAGCCGGTGTTGGAATTCATGTATCTAATGATGATTATAAAAATGCAGGCGCACAAATCGTAGACGATGTAGAAGACCTTTTTACTAAATCGGATATTATTCTTAAAGTTAAGCAACCTTATTTTAACGAAAAAAAAGGGAAAAGCGAAGTTGAAATGATTCATAGTAACAGCATAGTAATAACCTTTTTACATCCTGCAGCGCCATACAATCATGAAATGATTAAGGCTCTCTGCAATAAGAACATCACTTCGTTTACCATGGATGGCATTCCGAGAATATCACGGGCTCAGAAAATGGATGCACTTACTTCTATGAGTACCGTTACCGGGTACCGGTCTGTTTTAGACGCCGCTAATCAAATGCAGAAATTTGTTCCCATGATCGGCACGGCCATTGGCACTATCAAACCGGCAATATTTTTAATTATTGGCAGTGGTGTTGTCGGTTTACAGGCAATTGCGACAGCCAAGAGACTGGGTGCGATAGTTAAGGTAGTAGATATTCGTGAAGAAGCGCGGAAAGAGGCCATGAGTCTTGGCGCAAAGGTCGCCGGTTTTGAGGTGCCTGCGAATCTGGCACTTGGGGAGGGAGGGTATGCCAAAGCATTACCATCCGACTGGATTGAAAAAGAGAAAAAAGAATTGGAAACCCCTGTAAAGGAAGCTGACGCAATTATCTTAAGTGCACTGGTCCCCGGAGAAGTTGCACCCGTACTTATTAATGAACAGATGGTTTCACAAATGAAACCGGGTTCGGTAATTATTGATGTGTCAATTGATCAGGGTGGTAACTGTGAAATAACTGAAGCGGGCGGCACGATTGAAAAACATGGGGTTACTATCTCCGGTGTTTCGAATATCCCCGGTCATATGGCAACCCATGCAAGCTGGCTTTATGCCAACAATCTGTTTTATTATGTAGAAAATCTTTTTAAAAATGGTAATAACGAGTTTGACATGGAGGATGAGATAGTTAAGTACTCCCTTGTTACAAAAGATGGAAAGATTCATTTCAAAGGTGTCCTCAAAGCTATGGGGGAACTATAAAAAATTACTACTTACGCTGCACTGAGAAGGGTCAAAATGAGTGAGTTAATTACACTGTTTACCGTTTTTATAATTGTCTTTATTATCGGATATTTCCTTATAAGGCGCGTACCACCCTTGCTTCATACGCCATTGATGTCGATGACGAATGCGATTTCCGGGGTAATCCTGCTTGGTGCTCTTCTCATATTTAAATCAAAAACAGATATGGTAGCCAAGATTCTCGGATCCTTTGCAATTATTATGGCCGTTTTCAACCTCTTCGGAGGGTTCTTTATAACAGAGCGCATGCTTAAAATGTTCAAGAAGAAAAAAGTTAAATAGGATAGGCTTCCATCAAAGATTTAACGACCGGTAATAGAGATACGATTCGGTCGATAATATTCAATTATAAAACACAAGGGATTAACATGTAATGAGCACGTATTTACACTTAGTGATTGATTCTGCAGTAATAATTCTTCTTATAGTGGGAATACGCTGCTTCCGCACTCCCGGCGCCGCGCGCCTGGGGAACCTGACAGCGGCCCTCGCCCTGTTCTGTGGACTTGTTCTGGTATTGTTCCGGAACCGTATCATTGACCTTGAAGTCGTGATCACCGCATTATTAATCGGTGCGGTAACAGGCTGGATTGTGGCGATGCGGGTGGGTATGATCAAAATGCCGGCACTGGTGGCTTTTCAGAACGGTGCAGGAGGATTGGCCGCTTTTCTGGTCGCATATATCGAATTGACCAGAGGTACCGCTACTCTTAGTGCAATACATAAAACGGCGGGAATACTCGGACTTATTGTTGGCGCCGCAACATTCAGTGGAAGCATGATTGCGAGTGCCAAGCTTGAAAATAAGATGAAAACAACACCGACATTCCTTCCGGGCCATAATCTCATTCTTCTCCTGAATGGGCTGGTGATCGCTGTTATCGGTGGGGTAATAATACATAACAATAATTCGCCTAATGTGTATCTCCTCATTACCCTTTTATTTCTATCAATTATACTTGCCGGCATCTTCACAATAAGAATCGGTGGTGCAGATATGCCGGTAATCATATCGTTCCTTAACGCCACGTCCGGTCTGGCAGGAGCTCTTACCGGTATTGTGATGCAGAACAATCTCCTCATTGCCTGTGGCGCTACGGTAGCTTCCTCCGGAACTATTCTCACCCACGCCATGTGTAAAGCGATGAACAGGAGCCTCCTCAATGTGTTCGTCGGGATAAAGATATCGGGGCAAGAATCTGGAGAAGACACAGAGGCTCCTGAAGGGGAAAGAGAAACAGAAAAGGTCGCTGAGAAAACTATAGAGGAGGATACGATTGATTACTTTGAGCGTGCGCGTAATGCTCTCCGGAATTCGAATAAAATAGTAATCATACCGGGGTATGGTATGGCGCTCGCCCAGGCCCAGTTTAAGGTTGTGGAACTCGCAAATCAGCTTGAGAAGATGGGCAAAGACATTAAATTTGCTATCCACCCGGTAGCAGGGAGAATGCCGGGACATATGAATGTACTCCTTGCGGAAGCTGAAATTGACTATGACAAATTGGTTGAGATGGATGATATAAATCCAAGTTTTAAGGAAACAGACATTGCACTTATTGTAGGAGCCTGTGACGTGGTTAATCCTGCAGCAATTGAGAAAGAGAACACACCAATCTCGGGAATGCCAATATTGATGGCCAATGAGTCTAAAGCTATTGTGGTATGTAATTTAGATGAAAAGCCGGGTTACTCCGGTGTGGAAAATCCTTTATATAAAAACAGTAATACTATTATGCTTTTGGGTGATGCAAAGGATACGGTAGGTAAGTTGCTGGATGCGTTGGTGAAGTAACTTTATGGATTGCAATAAAACCTTATTTTGGCTTGATATGCTGCTCAATAATAAGGCACTCTTTTAACTGTTGGTGTCAATTTGTCACCAGTTTCTGTTGACTAAAGTAGATTAAAATGGATTATAAGCCCCCGCAAAGAACAAGACCGCACATCGTGTGCAGTATAAATATGAATAATAGGAATAATAAAACTAAAACCTGCATTAAAATATTTTTAAAGCGTTGCTTAAAAAATAAAGCTTACAGCATTTTTGGTATTCTCACGGAGAACGATAAGATAAATCGCTGACATATCACATAAACTTGTTTTTTATCGGACAGATGTATAGTGCATGTCCCAAAGAGTTAATTTTATTATAGATACAACAATAAAAAATCACTATAGTAAAAAAAGAGACGTTTTAACCTAAAGTAACATTTTTAGAGTGGATTCTATTTAAAAAATCGCAATTCTTTTATAGCGGAAACATGAAATAAAAGCGGTTCCAAAGAGTTTTTTATTTCAAGTGAAATCATATTATCGGGGCTTTTCGTTTGTTTCAGTATCCCGGTGAAGTGTCTCTTGTTCTTTGTTATAATCATAACAGTGCGGTCGTGAAGCGTATCTGGTATTTCTGTATCAGAACCCATCTTGAAAATTTCAACCTTCCCCTCAGTATGTAGATACTGCCAAACGGCATATTTGGCGCCGCCATATTTCCAGTAATAATTAATTTCTTCAACGGTCATGTCCCGGCTGTGGCCGTTTTGGTATAGGTTTGTGCCGTTAAGCGGTTTTGTTTTATTTTTGTCAAGAATAAGCATTAACCGCTTTTTTGCTGCACCATAGCGCCATGAGCAAACCATTGTAAGTTTATTATCCTTATTATACTCAAAGCTCCATTCTTCCGCCATATCTTTGGGTGGCCAGGGTGGTTCTTTTTGAGCTTTAGCAGTCATTACAATAATTAATAAAAGCGAAGCAAATCGTAGCCTTAAAAAAAACATGTTAATCCTTTTTAGTAATATGAAATTCCGGCTATTATGCTGTTGATGTTTTTTATGTTCATAGAAGTTTGTGTAATTCCCTGACTGCGCTTACGTGAAAACGTACAGGCTCTTCACAACCCTCAATTTCTATTGAAAACCAACCATAGCTGCTCAATGTACCTGTAAGTCTTCCTACAAAATGTGCTCCATGGTCGGTTACGCATGCGACCATATTGCCGAACCAGATGTATGGAATAGAATTAGCCGCGTTTTCAGTGTTGATTTTTTGTAAACTAAGAATTTCAAGTTTATTTATCGTACGCAAATGTTTCCATACCGCATTTATACCTTTACAATCTATCCAGTAATAATGTAGTTCTCCGTCTGTCCCTCTTGTTTGTTCCCCATCAGGAAACCGGATTTGAATTGATTCCGGCTTTCTTCTCTTATTTACCGTGATAATAACTTCATAGGGCATGCACGCTTCGTTTTCTTTTAATGAAATCACCATTGACCCGTCCTGTTTGCCGTTAATATTCCAACTTTCCGAGGCTGCAATACAAAAAGGTACCATAACAGCCATGATTAAATTGTGACATAACCGTTTCATTACAATACTCCTTTCCGGATGAATAATATTTTTTAAAGAGTTGTAAATTTTCAGTTACTATAAATAATTCTTAGTTATCTTCTTTTATAATTAGACCTCGAATCGACAGTTTGGTTACCCGTTTTTATTTTTTTTATTCAAGGCATTAAAATATTCAGGCCAAAAATAGGCGGGAAAAAATCTTTTGAATTATATTTAAAAGGTAACTTTATTACTGTAGAAGTGAACTAATATATGATAGAATACGATTCAGAGAGTTCTCTTATTAAGAGGTGTAAAAAATGCGAAAATCAGGCATTCAGAGACCTTATATTTAAACACAGTGAGATGATCCAGCGAATTGCCACGCGAATGTGTTATCAAGATTATTTGCGTGAAGATATCTTCCAGGAGGTGGTAAAAACAGTTATACTATCTATCAAAAATTTTAATGGGAGATCAAAGTTCTCAACATGGCTTTATCGTGTAACCGTGAATACAGCTTTAAAAATGATACAAAAGGAAAAGCGTCTTGTATGGAATAAAAAACCAGAAGAAGTGATATCAGAAGACAATGCGGCTCTACATTTGGAAAGAGCCGAGGAAAAGAGGCATGTTTTAATCGCTCTTTCAAATTTACCTAAGCGCCAGAGAGAGTGTGCATCCATGTTTTACTATGCTGAAATGGCTGTTTCAGAAATAGCTGAAGAGTTGTCGATAAAAGAAAATGCCGTTAAAACGTCCCTTTTCAAGGCACGCAGAAATATTGCGTTATACCTGGAAAGAAAAGAGGTCCTCTAATGGTGAAAAGTTGTCGTAACTATACAAAAAAACTCTGTTTATTTGTTGATGGTCTCCTTGAATCCGGGGAAATAAAAGAGATTCGGGAGCATATAGATTTTTGCGACAGCTGTAAAAATTATTTAGCTGTCCTTCAAAAAAGTAATAGGTTAACAAATCATGAATGTGAGACGAGTCCGCTATTTTTAACTGAACGTCAGATTACGTCTCTTGTGTATCGGAAATTACACGTGATTAACGCTAAAAAAAGAAGACTGTTGTGGGGTATGCCTTATCCGCGATTTGCTTGTGCTATGGCTTCCTTTGCTGTACTTGCTGTTGTTACCGTTATTTTACAACTTAATAAAATACCAGAAAATCTATATGAAAAAACTTTCGCTCTTGAAGAAAATCCAAAATATTATTTGCTTAAGACGGGAGAAGGTTTTAGCTGGCTTAATGACGGCTGTGCAGTAAGGGCGTTTCAGAAAACGAATGTTTCAGTACTTAAAGCTGACGCACGCGTTGTTCGGCTAAGGCTCATTAAAGGAGAAGTGCTGGTCGCAGGTATACCCGGAGCATACGACACCATACAAATTCTTTGTGACGCATATATCATTCAGGCCCGGGGAACTAAGTTTTCTTTGAAGCTTAGTTCAGACACCATGTTTGTTGCTGTTATTGAGGGCGCTCTGGATATCTCAAGCAGGTATTCAGGTTCAATTACAAGCATGCAATCCGCGCAATCTGCTTTCTTTTTCAATGGTATGCCTTACGATATCAGGAATATGTCGTCAGATCGCAGCGCTGGATTGTGCAATATGTTTGAGGATTTAATGAACAGCAATCTCTTAACGAATAACACATCAGAATGTGTAAACAGTAATAAAAACATGGTTGCTATATCACCATCAAAAAATAATAATACCAGGGAAGATAGTGACTTATATGAAACCGCGCTAAAATTCTACAAGGAAGGTATGTTACATTCAACAATTGATGTGCTGAACCGTCATCAGAAATCAAAGGAATCGCGACTTGTCGATTCAAATATTTTACTGGGTGACTGCTATAATCGCCTGCGGCAATACAAAGAAGCCGTTACCTTTTACAGAAAAGCCGCTGAATGCGGAGAAGGTGATGACATTGAAACTGCTATACACTGCGCGAATCGTATCTCTCTTTTTAAATTGAATAACATTACCGAAGCTGAAAACCGTATCAAAGAATATTTGGAAAGGTATCCGGAAGGGCGCTATCGGGAACTTGAACACCATTATCTTATCCGGATTTATTATAAACAAAAAAATATGGAAAAAGCTGCGGAACTAATGGATGCTTTTATACATGACTACCCTAATAGTTGTGTGACTCCAGGATATCGAAAGATATTAAGCTGTCAGAATCTTTAAGATAAGAAGTAATCCTTATTGTTACACAAACCAAATCTTGAAATTATGGATGTAAAAAAACTATTACTATTTTTTATAGCACTAAAGCACCGCTTATCTGTAAATACCCTAAAAATACTTTATATTTTTATAGTTTGTTTTTTATTCTCCGCTACCTATCCTCGAGAAAATAGCCCTGATTCATCGGTAAACCTTTATTATGAAATATTCTCAATTATTGCCCGCAATGCTAACCGCGAATCTATCGGCAATGTTTATTTCAGCAGCATTGCATTGAAACATGCCCCTCATGCCGCACGAGGCCTGAGATGTCTTGAAAAAAAAGGAGACTACTCGGTTTTTTCTTCAACAATTGAATCATTGCTCAAAGACTTGACATTGACGAGAGCCCGATATTACACAAAGGATGATAAAGAATATGGGCCGCTTCGTACAATGCTGAAGTATCTGCCGGTTTCCAAAGAAATTCATAAGAGACTCAATGA
>CBDVBE010000033.1:0-25988 GCA_965372145.1 uncultured bacterium
CCAAAAACATGCGGGAATGACTGTCATCTGTCAATATTTAACAGAAACTAATTAGATTCTGTTAAATATAGGAGTATTTTAGCATATTATTTAATAAGCGCCACCAAAATCCCCCGAAGGGGGACTTGTAAGGTGTTGATTTTATAACAATTACAATTCAATAGAAGTCCCCCTTCGGAGGGTTTAGGGGGCGTATCTGTCAAGTATTAACAGAATCTAATTAAATGTACAAACCCTCATTGCTTTACAATAGTAAAGCACCTGGTAATCAATACCATTTACAAATCGGTTACTACGCGGTAACAGGTAAATCAAATTGGAGAGTTTTAAATCTGTTTTTCAATGGATTGAGTACCTGAAATTTATATATGAGTCCCCGGTGGGAACGGCACTCTGCAAAAGCCCGGTCAATTTTTGATTGATTTTTTTTAATACCGGGGCCGCAGTAGTTAACATACATCCGGGTTTGCTGAGAGCAGTCACTGTAATGTGAACAACTGATACACAATACTTTTGAATGTTGCATTACATCTCCCTTGGTTAAGAGAAAATGGGGGCTCTTTTTCGGGATCAACAGGCAACTGGAAACTAATATTTCCGGGTATATAGTAACTATTATAACCAACAATATATTGTGTGTCAATAGTTAATTGTACGCAAGCGATTGTGTTTCACTCTATCTCGTTGTGTTATAGACAGTTACAGGGAGGGCATTTTTCTGTTTAATATTTTTAAGTACATTAATACTATATTATGTATAAAAACAAGATGTTTGATAAAAGGTAAGCGTTCACAGAACGCTGATATTTGAAATTGGAAATTTGAAATTTGGTATTTATGTTTTTCCCAATTTCCAATTTCTACATAAAATGTACAAGGTGCCACTTTAGGGGTATAACTCAAGTTGGAAGTTCGCTAAAGCACAATTCTTAGTGAAAGATAAACTTTCTACTAATCATTGAACTTCCTATCTTTCGTTTATAATTTCAAGCCGTGAACGGCTGCAATAATAAAGAAGGAGGGAGATTTCTGTTGATTTTTTAACTTTATTGTATAAATTTGTTTTTAACTTCTTTGACGTTTGCTCTTATCATCAGGGCTGTATCCAAGTCCACCCCATAATGATATGGCATGCAGATGGCAGGTATCCAGACAAATCCCGCAGCCTATACATTTCGTTTTTTCTATAGTATGCCGTTCACCTTTTTCACCGATAATAGCATTTTTTACCGGACAAACGGGGATACATTCACCACAGCCGTCACATTGTGTGTCGATGTTAGCCTTCGGTCGTGCTTTTACAAGATCGATGAAGCAATGTGACGGACATTTATGGGCGGCAGAGATAAAATTTTCCTCTTTCTCATAATCGAGAACAGGTAAATTTTCCTGCATCACAATTGTGCCGGAAGGCGTTGCTTTTACGCACAGAGTGCAGGCCGTACATCCGACTGAACAGTATTTTTTTACTTTTGCACCTCGTTCATGATTGTTACAGGCGAGAAATATTTTATGCACCTTTGGAATGAGTTCAATAAGAGAACGGGGGCATGATGGAACGCATTTTCCACATCCGGTACATGTTTCCGGATCAACAACAGCCACATTGTTGGAATTTATAGTAAGTGCATTGAAGGGACAGGCACGAACACACGTACTAAGGCCAAGACAGCCATTGGCACATACTTTAGATCCATTTCCCGTAAGAACAGCGGCGTTGCAGTCCTCGATGCCCTGATACACGGCCCGTTCTTTTGATTCATTGGTTCCACCTTTACAATGAACGACAGCCATCTTTGCTTCAGCAAATTCAGCATCTACACCGAGAATCTCTGCTATCTTACTTGCTATTGTCTGACCGCCCGGTATACAGCCTGTCGGGTCAGCTTTCCCTTCGACGACTGCCTTGGCAAACGCTCCGCATCCCGGATAGGCACAACCACCACAGTTAGCACCAAGTAAAACATCCTGAATCTGTTCAACACGAGGATCAATATGTACGTACAGTTTCTTTGAGGCAATGCCAAGAAATATCCCGAAAAAGAGACCGACACTACCTACGATTATAACCGGAAGTACTACCACGTTTGGTTATCCTCCAACAGATTGGAAAAAATTCAAACCGGAGAATCCAAGAAAAGCAATTGCCATAAGTCCTGCCGTGATAAAAGCGATAGGAAGTCCCTCCAGCGGTTTTGGAATCTTTGCCAAGTCAAGTTTTTCCCGTATACCGGCCATTAGGACGAGAGCAAGGGTAAAACCAACACCTGACATGATACTATTTATCATACTTTCAATAAAATTATAATTCATTTTAACTGTGTTGAGGACTGCGATACCCAGAATTGCGCAGTTTGTGGTAATCAAAGGGAGAAAAATACCCAATGATTCATATAAAGTTGGTGAAAATTTTTGCAGGACCATTTCAACTAATTGTACCAGGGATGCGATAACAAGAATGAAAACAATGGTATACAAGTAAACCACATTGTACTTTAGCAGAATAAATTTATAGATAATCCAGGTGAACATTGATGCGACAGTCATAACGAATATTACAGCCATACCCATACCGACCGCACTTGAAAGTTTTTTCGAAACACCAAAAAAGGGACATAATCCGAGAAATTTTGTTAGTATAATGTTATTAATCAGAATTGCAGCAATGGAAATTTCAACAAAATGAGCAATATTTATGTTCATGAGGTTTCCTTTGATCTTTTCTGACGGAAATAATTAATTAAACCCATAACAAATGCTATGGTAAAGAAACCACCCGGTGCAAGAATAAAAATAGTCATGGGCTGAAAACCCGGGATGAAATTAAGGCCCAGGAGTTTATTACTTCCAAGTATTTCCCGGATAATACTGAGAATGCTTAAGGTTGCGGTAAATCCGAGTCCCATGACTATACCATCAACAAATGCATTGAGAATATTATTTTTCGAAGCAAATGCTTCAGCGCGGCCCAGAATAATACAGTTCACTACAATAAGTGGAACAAAAATACCCAATTGTTTGTTTAAATCCGGGAAATAAGCTTCCAATACTAACTGGACTATTGTTACAAATGTTGCAATAACTGTTATAAAACAAGGTATACGGATTTTATCAGGAATAAATCCTTTAATAAGGGCAATAATGATGTTTGAACAGGTCAGAACAAAGGTCGTCGCCAGTCCCATACCAATGCCGTTTTCGAGTGAAGTACTTACTGCCAGTGCAGGACATAATCCAAGAGCCAAAATCAGGATTGGATTTTCTGTAATAATTCCTCGTTTTAATTCTTCTTTTAACATAGTTATTCCTGGTCGCGATCTGTTTGTTTTTCTAAGGATACCTGCCGGTCTCCAGTGTCTGTTTCATTCCCGGTTTCCTGGGCCTGCAGTTTTGTAAGATACCTATAGACACATTTTTTTAAACCACTGCAGACAGCATAGGTTGAAATGGTTGCACCGGTAATAGCAGTAACAGAATTTGCGGTAAGCAGCTTCTCCTGTTTTTCCTGTGCCAGTTTGTGCCACTCATCTGATTTATCTATACCAATGTCCTGTGTTACTGTGATGCCTTTAAATTGTCTGGTAAACCAGGGGGAATCAGTTTTCTTTTCTTTAAATTTTCTTACCAACCCGTTCCAGATATAGTCCTTTGATACAATTTCCAGCATGCGGTCGCCCAGTCCAGGGGTCTCAACCTGCGAAAGTATTGTTAATCCAAGAATTATCCCCTGTGGATCAATACCGACTATAAATTGAATATCACTGGAATAGCCTGCATTTGATCCTTTGAATGCATAACCGATAATGCGTCCTTTTTTTTCAGCAATCCAGTAATCCTCAGGCAATTCCTCAGCCCGCTTTTTTTTAGAAATTGAGACATCATCAGGAAATACCTCAAGAAGTGCTTGTTCTTCGGCACGAAGTTTCTGTTGAGCAATCCTGTCGGCAGTCTGCTGATTGGTTAAAGCAATCGCCAATCCGGCAACGGAGGAGACAATAAGCAGGACAAGTGACAGTTTAATAATATCACCCATTCTTTGTAACCTTTCCATATAATCTAGGCCGCAGGTAACGGTCGATAAGCGGTACAAATAAATTCATTATAAGTATGGAATAGGAAACACCCTCAGGGTAACCGCCGAATTTACGTATAAGAAAGGTCAGAAGGCCGCATCCGACACCAAAAACGAACCGTCCTTTGGTAGTGATCGGTGACGTTACCATATCCGTTGCCATATAAAAAGCACCGAGTATAAGGCCGCCGGCCATTATCTGATAGGTTGGTATGATAAGTGCATCGGAAGAGAGCAGATCACTGGTCGTACCATTGAAAAACCAGAATAAAAGGAATACGGTACCGATATATGAAAATGGGATACTGAGACCGATAACATGTTTATACATTAAAAACACGGCACCAATAAGAAGTGCGATCACAGAAGTTTCACCAATACAGCCGCCAATATTTCCCTGCAGGAGATTTGGCAGTGCAGTCTGAAAATCAAGAGCCTGGAAATTACCGGTAAGAACCGACATCTTGAAAGCTGCTAATGGCGTTGCCTGGGAAATGGCATCGATTTTTTCCGCAAGCCCGTTTATTGATCCGGAACGCGTTGCTGAAAATGTCGTCATGGCTGCCGGATACGATGCCATCAGAAAGGCTCTCCCTGCAAGGGCGGGATTAATGAAATTATTACCAAGTCCACCAAAAGCCATTTTGCCAATACCAATGGCAAATACAGCGCCAAGTGCTGCCATCCATAAAGGAAGGTCCGGGGGAAGGTTGAATGCGAATAGAATACCCGTAACCAGGGCACTGTAATCGCTGAGTGTCGAAGGCTTTTTTAAAAGGAATGTGACAATTATCAATTCAGTAAGCAGGCAGGAAATAATGCTGACTGCAGTAAGCAGAATTGATTTCATTCCAAAAAACCATATCGAAGCAAAAAATGCCGGAAGAAGTGCTATCACGACATAAAGCATAATCGATGGTACTGATTCTTCATACCGTATATGCGGGGAGGTTGATACGTGTAACAATGGTTGTTGCATTTCTTCTGACATAGGTTGTTCCAGCTTCCTTAACTTTTAATCTCTGCAGCCTTGCGAATTTCAGTCACGTGATATTTACCCAGCTTCATATATTGCACCAGGTTTATTTTTGAG
Source organism: uncultured bacterium (assembly GCA_965372145.1). Taxonomy (GTDB): domain Bacteria; phylum Fibrobacterota; class Chitinivibrionia; order Chitinivibrionales; family JANQEN01; genus CBDVBE01. The sequence goes on from CBDVBE010000033.1 coordinate 5,166, forward strand.
GGGCATATATATGCACAGGAGCCGCACTCAATACAATCTAATATATTCCATTCATCAGCTTCAGTATAGAATCCTTTATTAACATATTTAGCAAGCAGTGATGGGACAAGGTGAATAGGACATGCTTTAACACAGTGTCCGCAGTGGATACATTCATACGCTTGAACTCCTGGTTGTGTATCTCCGGTTGCGATCAGTCCCGATGTTGCTTTTATCACCGGTGCGTCAAGTTCAGAAAGCGTGATTCCCATCATTGGGCCGCCCATAATGATTTTTTTACTCTGTGAGAGATCGGCTAAACAATGGTCAAGCACATGACGAATTGGTGTACCGATACGAATAAGCAGGTTAGCCGGTTTGTTGATGCCGGCGCCGGTTACCGTAACAACCCGCTGATACAGTGGTGTACCATTGCATACTGCATCCCATACCGCATAGGAAGTACCTACGTTCTGCACAACGCAGCCGATGTCCATAGGCAGACCACCTGAAGGTACTTCACGTTTTGTAAGTGCATTGATGAGCTGTTTTTCACCGCCCTGCGGGTATTTGGTCTGTAATTTCACTAATCTGACACCATCAAATCTGGCATCGGCAAGAGCATTTTTAACTGCTTCGATGGCATCCGGTTTGTTATCTTCTATCCCGATAAAAGCACTCTGAGCGCCGAGTGTCTTTTTCAAAATAAGCATGCCGGATAACATATCATTTGTTTTTTCAAGAATAAGGCGATAATCAGACGTGAGACAGGGTTCACACTCGGCACCGTTAATTATTAAGGTATCGATTTTTTTCTCACTTGGCGGGGAGAGTTTTACATGAGTTGGAAAACTGGCGCCTCCCATGCCCACGATACCACATGATGCTATTTTCTGAATTATTTCACCAGGTGCCGCTTCCCGCCAACTTTTATCCAATGGTTCCAAACGGGCAAATTCATCCTTTCTATCATTGGCAATTTCCACTGCGGTCATATGTTTACCCAGTGGATGGGGGAACGGACCAACCGAGGACACTTTTCCGGAAACGGATGCATGAACGGGTGTAGAAACAAAACCGCCGGATTCTCCGATAATCTGGCCTATTTTAACACTGTCTCCACGTTTTACAGCAATATTTGCCGGTGCACCGATGTGCATTGAGAGTGGAATAATAACTTTTTCAGGTGGGGGTAATACTTCAATAGGCAATGCCTCGGTGAGATTCTTATTGCACGGAGGGTGAACGCCACCTTTAAAACTTAGTTTTCTGAACAATGAATGCTTCCTCGGATGAAGGTAATACTGTTCATCGTGCACAATGGATAAAACAATTTAATGAAGTCTTATCCTTATTGGAACGGAAAATAAAATGGTTCCGAATTAGATTTGAAGTCAAGCAAAATATCATTTTGATAATGTTATTTCTTTTTTATAGTAATTCCTTATTTATTTTTATGATTTCTCAGTAAAATCTTATGGGTGACAGATAGTAAATTAATAGTTCCAGGGAGCCAGAGTGGGAACAGCAAAAAATCCTGAACCGGTAAAACTTTTTCTCGCTGTAATGTATACGGATACTTCGATTATGGAGGAAGCCATCGATAGCTGCAAGGCCCGGTTCGGTGATATTGATACACAATACGGTCCACTTGAGGTTAACCGGTTTACAGACTATTATGACGCAGAAATGGGGAAGGGTATAAAGAAATTGTATATTTTCTTCAAAGAGTTAATCAAGAGAGGTGAACTTGCTGTAGTTAAGACGTTTACCAATAATATCGAACAGCGCCTCATTAAAAATAAAAGTAGATTAGTCAACCTTGATCCAGGGTATCTTTCCATTGATAAATTGATTTTGGCAACAACAAAAGATTTTTACCAACGAATTTATCTTAGTGAGGGAATTTTTGCAGAAATAACTTTGCACTATCAGAAAGGACGGTACCGGTATTTTTCCTGGACCTACCCTGATTATAAAGACAGGGAAGTTCAGACCTTTCTTGAACAAGTGCGTACTCAATTGGTTGGCACGTTGAGAAAAAGAGGGGTATAGAGGTTGAATTAATCTTAAACCTAAGTTGAGCGATTCTATGCGGAAAATAGCATATCATCCTTACCAGTCTTGACTTCCATAAAATAGCCACTTACCCTCCCCGGGGTAAGCTGATATTTTATAAAAGCCAATACTGGCAAGCCTGACACACTCTTTTCCCACATAGAATCGCTCAACTTAGGTTAAAGTATTTGATGGTTTCAGGAGTCATTTCATGCTCTATTCAGATAACATACTATCTCATGCTATTATTCAGGGATTAGTAATATTAGCACTGGTTTGCTGTACAGGTACTGATGTTGCAGCAGCTCAAAAGGCACCCAAAACGGTTATACATCCCCATAAGGATGGTGGTACGGTAAAGGAATGGCTTGTTTTAGGCCCTTTCAGAAAGATAAGAGAACATGATTCAACCAAGAATGATTCACTGGTAACGATTCCGAGAGAACCGGAAAGTTTTAATCATGATTTTTTGCGGCCGATGGGCGGTGAACAGAAAGCCGTTGTAAAAAACTATTCTGCAATTCGAATAAAGAATCGTGAAGGTAAACGTACATTTATCAAGGCCAAACGTATCGTTGCAGATTCAAGTGGAATAGTATCTCTTGATTCGTTTTTTACCCAACAAGATGATGAAACCATGTATGCTTTTTGTATGATTGAAGCATTTATTCCATGCAGTGTGCGGTGTTACTGGGGAGTGGATGGGAAAGCAAAAGTATGGATCAACGGTATACAAAAGAAAAATATATGGGAATACGGTGACACCTGTCAGCCATTAAGCAAATATGTTGATGCTGAATTTATTCAAGGATATAATACGGTATTGCTGAAGTTCTCTGATGTAAAGAAATGCCATCGTTTTACCTTTGATGTGTGGGACCTTCGCGACAGCCTGATTCCTTATCAGAAAAGAATACATGCATTGCACTGTGAACTGGATGCATTTGAAATTCGCACCGGGGAGGATTCATTTTCTGCAGAACTCTGTTTCAATATCCCCGTTCCGCCGCATTTTTTTACCGGTAGTGTAGCGGTCTCAATAGATGCACTGAGGCCTGATGCGGTAAAGAAAGTAACATCTGTTTCTGCACCGGTTGGGCGGAAATTCACGATCAATATTCCTGAATCGTTACAAGGCGTAGTATGCGTTGAATCGGAAGCGAAACCGGGTAATGAACGAACTTTTCGATCAACCAGATTTTTATGGAAGGGTGATTTTTATACAGAAAAAGATTCTTTACATTGCCGGTATACAAACCTGCGGCAGGAGGTACAGGAATCTTCTCTGGAAAATAAATTCCTGAGAACAGTCATGGTTGGGGCATTTCAGTGGGGTGTGGACTGGTTTACAATTTGCGATTCACTTTCCAATGATGAAAAAGTGCGTCAACTGGGATATATACAGGAGAATGAGGAACTGGTTACATCACTCCTTGCAGGAAACAATGTCAGTGGTGCAATCGCCTATCCTCTCTATTTGCAGGTGGTACATCAAAACAGCAGGATTGATGCGGTTACTTATGAAGCGTCACAGTGGCTCAATTATAAATATCCCGAGTTGTATGCCTTACCCCGTGAAGTACCAGGCGCAACAGAGTATCGATTCTGGTTGTATATGCCTGAAAGTGCTGCGAAAAAACGGAAAAAAATGCCGCTGATACTGGCACTTGCCGATGCAGACGGCAGGGGATATGATATTGACAAGTTAAAGAGATTCGGGCCGGGTGGATATGCGGAGAATATATCCGAGTTTCCTTTTACTGTTGTCACCCCGCAATGCCGGTATACCACGTTATGGGATCCCCTGACTTTGAAAAGTTTACTCGATACACTTATTGCATCGGGCAGGTTTAACCGGAGAAAAGTTTTTATCACCGGGACAGGGATGGGTGCTTTTACCGCCTGGCATCTTGCCTGCACGTTCCCGGAATATTTTGCCGGGATTTTACCGATAAACGGTGGAGGAGAGGACGAAAAAGCCTGCACGATTACCTCGGTACCGGTCTGGGCATTTCATGGCGGTAAAAACAAATTAGTACCTTTGGAAATCACTCAGGATATGGTAACTGCAGTGAAAGAATGTGGTGGAAACAAGATTGAGTTTTCGATTTATGCGGAAGATGGACAAACAATGCATTCCAAAGTATATGATGATCCTCGAATTTACCGCTGGTTTAAAAAGCAGTAATAATTTCAGTAGCCGTTCAGGACTTGAAATTAGAAATTGGAAATTGGAAATTGGAAATTGGAAATTAGAAATTGGAAATTGGAAACGAAAGATAGGAAGTTTAAACGATTAGTAGGAAGTTTACTTCCACTATAAGTTATACTTTAGCGCACTTCCAACTTGAGTTATACCACTAAAGTGGCACCTTGTACACTTTTTGTGTAGAAATTAGGGGGAAACATAAAAATATTAATTGGATGCTTATATAGTACAAAAGCATGAATACCAAATTTCCAATTTCCAGTTTCAGCGTTCTGTGAACGCTACATTTTAATAAAGCATATGAAAGTGGTTCACATTTTCAATGTTTTATAATATAATTAACCATTAGTTGTTGGTTGCATGAGTTTATGTACCGGCATATGCTGCCATTTCCTTTCCGGTTGAAATATTCAGGCGTAATCTATGAGACAAAAATCTTTATCAATATTAATACTTGAAGAAAAAAACCACTATGTAGAGTTACTGCAGCACCTTTGTGCAGATACTGTGGATGAAACAGTCAGTCTTTCCAACACGAATAATATTCTCGATATTTCTGCAACTATACAGAATAGCAGTATAAACGCTATTATATTTGATCTCTCGTTTCAACAGGACAGCATCACCTTTGACATGCTCAGGAAAAACGCCGATGAGCTACCGTTATTAATAATGGCGGATCAAAAAAACGAGGCTCAAGCTATTAAACTGATACGTTCAGGAGCGCAGGATTACCTTATTGAGGGACATTTTGACGGGAGAGCTTTTTTACGCATTGTGCGGTCAGCTATAGAGCGGCAGAATGTGATGATTAAATTGGAGCAGAAAACTCTTGAGTTTCAGGCTAACGAAGCGCGGTTACTCACGGTCATAACTAATAATGCCGATGGCATCATTATTGTCGATGAAAATAAAAAAGTTCATTTTGTAAACCCTGCAGCTGAAAAATTATTTTCTCGATCAGCAACCGAGTTTTTAGAACAGAAATTTGAATATTCCTTTGATCTGGAGAAAAGCAGTGAAATAATCATTCCGAAGGGTGATGGCACAGACCGGATTGTTGAAGTGCGTACGGTCAGGACACAATGGGAAGGGAATAACGCCTATCTTGTCTCCCTCAGGGATATTACTGATCGAAAAGCTGCCGAAGCACGGCTGAAGGAGAGTGAAGAACGGTATGCACTGGCGATTAAGGGGTCGCAGGATGGTGTGTGGGATTGGGACCTTGTTTCCGAGGAGGTGTATTTTTCACCGGAGTGGAAAGGGATACTGGGTTATGAAGAGAATGAAATCAGCGCAAGCCCTGATGAATGGTTCAATCGTGTCCATCCGGATGACCTTTCCGGCCTGCGCTCGCAGATAGATGCGCACCTTGATGGTAATATTTCAACCATCGAGAATGAACATCGGCTTTATCATAAGGATGGCAGTTTCCGGTGGGTGGTGGTTCGTGGAACGGCCGTATTGAACGATAGGGGAAAACCGATTAGACTTACGGGCTCGTTACGGGATATTACTGAACGTAAGGAAGCTGAAGAAGGATTGAAGACAGCGCTGGAAGAACTGAAATTCGCACTCGCTTCTGAAAAAGTACTGCTCCAGGAACTTGACAAGAAGAACAAGGACCTCGTTGAATTGTCAATCACTGACGGTTTGACCGGTCTGTTTAACCATCGTTTTATACAGGAACGGTTTAATTTTGAGTTTAAACGAGCAAAACGATATCATGTACCGCTTGCCTGCATGATGCTCGATATAGACCACTTTAAAAAGATCAATGACACTTACGGCCATCAGTTTGGTGATCTGGTGTTGCGCGAAATCTCAACGATCATCAGGCAGAATACTCGTGAAGTAGACATTTGTGGAAGATATGGTGGCGAGGAATTCCTTGTTATTACCACTCAGAATGTTGAAGGCGCAATGATGCATGCTACTAAATTACACAAGGCCATTGAAAGCCATATCTTTCAGAGTGGAAATCAATCCGTGCATCTTACCGTGAGTATCGGTGTTTCAGATTACCGGAACGAAATTACCTCAAAACAGGAGATGATAGAACGCTCGGATATTGCATTATATCAGGCAAAACAGGATGGACGCAACCTTATACGGGTATGGAAGGAAGAGCAGAAATATGATATGAGTACGCTTGATCTGGATGGCATTTCGAATCTGAAGGCCGAAGTACTGTCTCTTTCGAATCAAATGCGTGCAACCTATATGGAATCAACCAATGCGCTGTTAAAAGCTGTGGATGTTAAAGATCATTATACCCTTGAGCATTCGGAGAATGTCTCCCGCTATTCGGTCGCAATTTCGCAGGCAATGAATATCGATGATGAGGAAGTTGATATTATCAAGAATGCAGGTTTGCTACATGATATTGGAAAAATTGGTATTGATAAGGCAATACTGATTAAAAAGGACCCGCTTACAAAAGGAGAATTTGAAATTCTCAAGAAGCATCCCATGATTGGGGTGAATATTTTAAAGGATGTAAAATTTCTTGAGAAAGAGATTCCCATTATCAAACATCATCATGAGTGGTATGACGGCAGTGGATATCCACAGGGATTGAAAGAGAGAGAGATACCGTTAGGTGCACAGATACTTGCGGCTGCTGATGCGTATGATGCTATGACGACCGATCGGGAATTCAAACAGAAATTATCAAAAGAAGCTGCGATAAAGGAACTGAAATGCGGGTGTGGTATTCAATTCTCACCGGAAGTGGTTGAGGTGTTTTTAAGTCTTTTATTAACGGATTCGGTTACATAGAAATTAACAGGTAGTGTTTCATACGGGAGTTATTGTGAAAATTAATGTAAATGAACATGATTCGATTGTGGTTATTTCTGTTGACAGCAGTGTACTTCAGGAACATATACCGATGTTTCGCGAACGTTTGAATGACATTATTGCCAATAAAAAATACTGGATTGTATTTGATATGCTCGATGCAAATTATATCAGCAGTATGGGGATATCAGTTATTCTGGCGGTAAAGAAAAAGGCCGGCGAATGCGGTGGTGATGTATTGTTCGCGAATGTAAACCACCTTATTATGAATTTGTTTGAGCTGACTGAACTGATCAAAAAACTGGAAGTGTACGGTAATGTTGAAGAAGCTGTCGATGCTATTAAAAGACGGATGCCCTGAAGTTTTATGTGGTATACTAACCCGATGTAATCCCTGAAACTGAATATGAAAGCTCCTAGATAACATTGTGTATATGGAAATTCTTAGAAATTCATTTCTTAGATTTTCCTATGCCCTTTGGTAGAAGCAGAATGGCCATTCCCATGCCCTTCCGGTTAACACACTGTTTAAATTCCATGACAGTGTAAATTCTATTTTTACGGCAGAAACTATTTTACAGAGCAACTTGTTTACGTGGTTACGATATATACTCATTATACCTCGAAGTCCATACCATTTTTACCTGACAATATGATTGCATAATTGTCACCTTGTTCGTCTGAGATAAATCATGGTTGGTTCGAATAACAGTATTACTAATAAAAAAAATGTATGCCCGGTTACCGGTCTCCCAATCGTACAGAAACCCGAGTGGACTGATATTGATTGTGGGGAATCATATTCAATTACTTTTAAACTTATTGGCGAACGAATATTGTTGAATATTCCAAAAGGAAATAGCGGTAAGAATGGGATGGTACGATTATTTGAAGAAAGAAAAAAAGTTCTTAAAGATGCTAACCTGTTAGGCGAAAAATATGTTGAACTTAAGGATTATAGTGGTTTAGCCGGCGCTCCTTCACGAGAAGGTCGACAACAATTCATGGAGTATATGATCAGGGAGAGGGATTTAGGCAATCTCTTAGGCTATTGGGCCTTTAATAGCTCCTGGTTTGTCAAATTGTCCTTCAATGTAGGTTTGAAGTTAATTAGAACTACCTATCCGGTAGTCTGTGTGAAAAGTTATGAAGAGGCTATTACATGTGCAGTGAAGATGCTGAAGGAGAATCATTTAATCGATACAACAACAATGGTACAACAGATAATCAGGGATGACTGGCAGCTGAATCTTGATGGGTTTTCAGCAACTGTTAAAATAATAAACGGTGATATTGTATACACTAAGGCATCCGGTGATATAAAAGAACACCATATAAAACCTTTTTGTGAACTGCTTAATAAAGTGCTTGACGAAATGGCGTTACCGGAGGGGGAATTTTACCGAATCGGAGATTGGGGTGGTATTAAAAAAAGTACCTGGAAAGCCAGAGCCCTGTATATAGAAGAGCTGAAGAAGTTACAGAAAAAGTATCACTGTGCTTATACTATAGTGTTTGGTCTAAATAAAATCATGCATGTGTTAGTAAATATAAGTCGACAGTTTCTCCCTTTTGAGATTGTGACTACACAAACTCTTGAAGAAGCGTTGGATATAATTGAGCAAAAAAAACAGAACAAACTTCCTGTCGGCAAACCGGATATTAAGGAACAGAAAACTTCAGATGGTCAGATACAGGAGCATGTCTCAAAGTTGTTATATATCCTTGGGATAATAAACTGGGAACATGAAGGTATCGGTGACATAATTGATGAGATTGATCAAAATCATCCTTTGAAATCAGTATATGATTCAATCTCACTTGTCAAACATGATTTCGATACAATTCTGAAGGATAAAAATGAAGCAGTAAAAGTATTACAGGAGAATGAAGAACGTTTTCGCATTATGTTTGAGAGTTCACATGACCTTGTAACTATAATAGACGCCGATAAGAAGATCCTTTGGGCAAATGTCAGTTGGCAGGAGAAACTCGGCTATCTTCCGAAAGAACTTGATGACACCTTTGAAAAAGTACATCCGGACGATCAGAATCGTTTACAAACATCCTGGGAGTTAATGAAGCAGGATAAGGGGGACATAACAAATCTCGAGTATCGATACAGAACGGCTGAAGGTGGTTATCTCTATCTGGAGACATCCGTTCGCAAGCTGCATACCTCATCAGAGAAACTCTATTTTGTCATATCGCATGATATTACTGAACGTGTTACCGCTGAAGAAGAGAATTTAATGCTTGAGGAAAAACTGCGCCAATCAGAAAAAATGCGGGCTATTGGCCAACTTGCCGGCGGTATTGCCCATGATTTTAATAATCAGCTTGCAGGGATTATCGGGTATGCGGATATTATGAGGCGGCGTATTGTTGCCGATAAACATCTGTACGCCTATGTTGACAAAATACAAAATGTTGTCAATCGTGCAAGTGGTCTCACCGCTCAACTTCTGGCATTTGCTCGAAAAGGAAAATACCGGATAGTACCGCTGAATATCCACGACCTTATTGCAGAAGTGATTTCTTTACTGGAACATACCATTGATAAGCGTATTACAATAAAGAAGCATCTGCATGCTGATTTACCAATCACTATTGGTGATCCGACACAACTTCAGAATGTATTTCTTAATATCACCATTAATGCACGGGATGCGATGCCGGAGGGTGGAGAAATTACTTTTACTACTGAAATGGTTACTATTGGGAATAGGAAAAATATACAGGGTACTCAGGAGATTGCCCCCGGGAGATATGTACAGGTATTAATCGCTGATACCGGTATTGGAATAAATGAAGAAATACGAAAGCATATTTTTGAACCATTCTTCACGACAAAAAAAGAGGGTAAAGGAACTGGAATGGGTCTTGCTGCCGTTTATGGTACTATTAGGAATCACAATGGTGCAATAGATGTATCGAGTGAGCTAAACAAAGGCACGACGTTTACTCTTTATTTACCGGTAAATGAGAGTAAGGGAAACATAATAACAGAATCATCCACTTTCATACACAAGGCTGATAGCTCCGCTCATATATTCTTCATTGAAGATGAAGAAATGGTTGTTGAAATTATGGAAGATATGCTTACTGATATGGGATACACGGTAACTTCCATCCGGGATGGAAATGAAGCTGTTGTATGCTTTAAAAAAATATGGAAAGATATTGACCTGGTAATATTGGATATGATGATGCCGGGACTTAATGGAAAAGAGATTTTCAAAGAGATGCGTAAAATTAAACCGGATGTTAAGGTAATTATTTCATCCGGATACAGCCTTGATAGTGAGGCTCAGAAGATGCTTGATGAAGGGGCATTAACGTTTATTCAAAAACCCTACAGAATAGATACTCTCCTTCAGATCATTTCAGAAGCATTTAAAAGCTGACTCTGATTATCCAGGATTAATATGATTACCATGATTTATACCCCGATGGTTATACAACCTACGAGGTTAACTCAGATAAAGGTGAAGGGCATATGAAAAAAGGATATATTCAACTGTATACCGGTAACGGTAAAGGAAAAACTACAGCCGCTCTCGGACTCGCCCTGCGAGCAGCAGGAGCTGGATTCAATGTGTGGATAGGGCAATTTGCAAAAGGGACTGCCTGTTCCGAGCATGAAGCTTTGAAAAGATTTGATGACCTTATAACGGTTAAACGGTTTGGGAAATCTTTTTTTATAAAAGGTACACCTGAAGCGGAGGATATTGTATCCGCTAAACAGGGATTAAAAGAAGTAGAAGAAGTGTTGGAAAAGGGTGACTTTACTCTGGTTATTCTGGATGAGGCATGTATCGCCCTCCATTTCAACCTTTTTTCTATTGAAGAATTGATTAATGTATTAAAGAAGAAGCCGGAGCATGTTGAACTCGTTATTACCGGTCGTAATGCACCTCAGGCACTGATTGATATTGCAGACCTCGTGACTGAAATGAAAGAGGTGAAACACTATTATACCAGTGGTGTACCGGCACGGAAGGGGATTGAGGAGTAGGAAAGGAAGGCTATGTATGGATCGCCTTGGAAGACGCATTACATATGCCGGTTGAGTCCTATACAAAAAAAGCAATTCAGGAGTATATACCGAAGGTTTAAATCATAATCATAATCCCAACATATCCGGATTATGATTATAATTATGCTAAAGGTTTAAGCACTGCATTAAGAATTTTAATATGTTTTTTCAATTCTGAATCCAGCTCCATATCTTCTTCAATTTTTTTACATGCATGGATCACTGTTGAATAGTCACGACCGCCAAAATCAAGGCCAATGGTTCTCAACGCCTGCTTTGTCCATTTTTTACATAGATACATGGCGATGTTTCGTGGATAAGTAACATTGCGTTTTCTCGTATGAGCACGCAACTGGTGGTCACTGATACTAAAGTGATCAGCAACTTTTTTCTGAATGATTGGGATCGTCAGACGGTGGTCCCTGCGGGAAATAACATCGCTGAATATCTCCTGTGCAGCTTCAAGGGTTATATCTTTTCCGGTAAATGAAGCGGAAGCTATCAGTTTAATAAGGGTCCCTTCTAATTCACGTACATTGGAAGTAATGTATCCTGCGATATATTGGAGAACCTCATCAGGTAAAGATATGCCATCAATCTCTGCCTTTTTTTTCAAAATAGCAATACGGGTCTCAAAGTTTGGTGGCTGAATATCTGTAATGAGTCCGCCCATGAAACGGTTGATTATATGCTCCATCATATCAGGGATTTTCTCAGGGGGACGATCTGAGGAGAGCACGATCTGTTTTTTCTGAAGTAACAGGCGGTTGAAGATGCGATAAAATTCCTTTTGTGTGCCCGGCTTACCGCTGAAAAAGTGGATGTCATCAATGAGAAGTAGTTCAACGTCAGTGAATTTTTTATAAAATGAGGTAGAGTCCTTTTTATTTCTGATAAAATTCATATACTGGTTGATAAATTCCTGGCTGGTGATATAGATAACATTTTCAGCAGTGCCTTCAGTCTGGGCAAAATGCCCGATGGCCTGGAGAAGATGGGTCTTCCCAAGGCCGGTACCGCCATAAATTGTAAGAGGATTGAACGATGTTTTGCCGGGTGCTTCAGAGACTGCTAAACAGGGAGCAAAGGCAAAACGGTTATTGTCACCAACAACAAATTTATCAAAGGTATATTCAGGGTGGAAGGTGCTTGTATTAATAACTTTTTTTGGCACCAGGCGTTCACGGGTTTTTGTGATTGTTTCACTTATCGGTTTGATAATGTTCCAATCTTTCTCGGTTGGAACAAAAGTCAGAGATGAAGTATTTATTCCCTGCTCTGAAAGAGTCTCTTTAATGAATTCATAAAAATGCTCTTCAATAAAGTCTGCGAAAAATTGATTGGGAACTTCAATACAGGGATTACCGTCTGAAGAATAGGAAAAATTAGTGGATCTGAACCAGGTTTCAAAGCTGTGTGGACCAACTTTATCTTCTTTTTTTTCAAGGCATTGATACCTTAAGGAATCGAGAGTGTTGTCCAATGCCCACTGAGTTGTCAACATGTTATCAACATCCCTTTGCTGTCAGATATTTTCAAAAGAAAAAACAGCATTACCTTATTGAAAACATTTTAAAAAGTGTGTGTATTTATTAATTAAATCCCTGAGAATAAAGCAGTTATAGCGGTTTTGAAATCTGCTTGTTGAAATAGCAGAAAAGTTTTTAACAACTTATCAACATTGTTTCAACGAGTTATTAACACAAAGTTATCAACATATTTTTTATTGAAAATACAGAACCCAATATAATAAACTTTAGCAAAAGATCAAAGGAAAAAAAATAAAAAGTTTCATTTAATTTATTAAATTGCATTTAATGAAAATTTAACGGGAAAAAGCATTTAAATTGTGTTTTTATTCTTTAGAATTGTTGGTTTTTGTAGGATGAAATCTATGGAATGCAAAAAAGTTAAAGAAAAACCTAAAGAAAAATTTCAGATTTACCGAAAAGTTTTATAAAGGACAGAAACGGCACTATTTCAAGGAGGAAACAATGGCATTACAACCGATTACTCACTATGATCCACAACTATTAAACCCTTCTTTTTCCAAACCACATTTTCCCGCACAGGAAAAACCGAAGTATAACTTGACTGGTGGAAATGCACAAACAACCCTTGAAGCAACCTATTTTTCGAAGGATACGTTAACGGTAAATTATACCAATAAGGATGGAGATTCTGTTTCATTAAGTATGGAGCATATTGAGTATCAGAAAACTATGCTTACCTATAGTGGCAAGGTGGGATCAGATGAGTGGAAACAGATAGTTGACAAAGTGAAGGATGAATTCATGCAGCTCCAGGAGTTGATTATAAAGGAATTCATCGATAGTCTTAATGGGAAAGAGGGGAAAAAGACTGAAGAGGTAGAAAAAGAATATCAAGAAATTGAAGGTCTGCCTGCATACTGGAACGCTGAGAATACCTCTCAGAGGATTGTTGATTTTGCTGTTTCATTTTATGGTATAGCTGAAAGTACCGGTAAAGAATATTATGAAATGATGCGTAATGCAATTGAGGAAGGTTTTAATCAGGCAATGGGGATGCTTGGTGAATTACCCGATGCGGTGAATGATCTTTCACATCGTACTTTCGAACTTGCACTGGAGAAATTGGAAGCCTGGGCTGTAGAACAGGGAATTGAAATAGGTGAGGAAGTAGCGGATATTTAGAAGATAGATACTGAGAATTACTTATACATGGTGAGGATCCCGGAATAGTTTTTATTTCGGGATTTTTTCTTTAAAACCAAGTTTTATCTGTAATTTCAACCGGGCAGTGCCATCCTGAATAATTTCGATCAGTTCCTGCAATTCTTTTAATTGCTCAACCAATGAACTGATATAGTCATTCTGAATCAATTTGTTATCTTTAATTTTTATCACTACATCAGTGAGGGTGTTTACGACAGGATCAAGCTTGTCAATAAATTTTGTTATTGTTTCTAACTGCTCTTCAAGTGTTTCGATTTTTCCCGGGACCGTTGTTGAAATCTCCTGAGATATTTTTCGTGCGGCTCCGGTTATCTCATTCAAATCATCAATTTTTACCGTTAATTCTGCATCAAGAAAAGTCGCGGTATTATACAGTTTATTACTGAAGGAATCTATTTCAGCGATAACATTAGAGAAGGTCGAAACGAACGATGGTTTTTCTTCTGATCCGGATAATAACAGGCCTGCGTTATTCTTAAAAGAGGCAATGAAGTCTTTTAATTTCCATGTAGAACCGAGAGCATCTGAAACTCCCCTGTGAAAAGTACCGGTTAACGTATCGTTTTTATCAACGGGTGCATTATTTTGATCACCATTTTTAATTATTATGACACGTTCTCCAAGAATACCCTTATCAGAGCTGTATATTTCGTAACCTTCATGGATTTCAAGGGATTCGTAGGCTTTTATTGTAACCAGAACGTCTTTCTCATCTCTTGTTATGCTTTTTATAGTCGCAACGGTAACCCCTTTAATTTTTACCGGGTCATCTATGCGCAAGTTGCTGATTTTGCTGAAGGTGATTATACGTGTCTCTTTAGGGAACGCAAGTACCCAGATTGAGTATCCCAGCAATCCCAGTATTGAAACCGAGATGAAAATGAGAATAATATAGCCAAAGCTCCTATCGTTCATACTTGAGAAGATAGGTAATAGTTGGTAAATAATCAAGATACAATATTTTAGTGTAAAACTATCAAGATATTTCCCAAATCGACCGATACATATATATAGAGAAAGAAATATCGAAATATAAACAAGGAGTTTTTATGGGAATTTCAATAAATGGGCCATCAGGGATAGATACCGGGTGGATAATTGATTCCCTCGTTGAATTAGAATATCAGAAGGTCATTCGAGTCCAAGCAAAGAAAGACGCATTTCAGGCAAGAATTGATGCATACTCAAAATTTATGACCTTTATTAAGGATATCGGAAGTGTTGCGAGTAAAATGCAGAATGAAGAGGATTTTAACCTTTTTACTACCACTTCTTCAAATGAAGATATTGTCTCTTTTACTGCAGGTACTGGTGGTGTCGCAGGTACTTACGATATACGGGTATTTCAAACAGCCCAGCGCGAGAAAGTAATAAGTGCGGATAAGTTAATTACCTCCCAGACAGAAAAATTATCTGATTTAGGGGTCACTCCCGGAAAATTCAGCATTAATGGTATTGAAATTGAAATTGGTGTAAATGATACCATACAGGATATCAGAAATAAAATTAATTCGGCAACTGACGCTACCGGTAAAAAACCGGGGGTCACAGCAACGGTGTTGAAATTAGCCGATGATAACTTCAGACTTGTATTAACTGCTGAAGATACCGGAAGTGCCGGGGCAGAATATGCCGATCTTGACGGTGGTACTTTTCTCCAGGATCTTGGTATCATTTTAGATGCAGCCGGCGATAAGGGAATTGCATCCCAGAAACTGCAGTCAGTTGATGATCTCAATAGTGTATTTGGAGGACTTGCGGTTGGAGAACAAATTAATTACAGTGGGGTTGATCGTGATGGCAATGTCGTGAGCAACAGTTTTGTTGTGTCTGCTGCGAGCACTATTGATGATCTTCTTGCGCAGGTAGAAAAGACTTTCCATGGTATGGTTGATGTTACCCTCAACGGTGATGGTACTATCTCAATAGATGATAAGGTCAGTGGCCAGTCCAATCTCGCAATAACGACGTTTACTATGGGTGGCACTGATTATGCTTTTAATATTAATGATGTCGGCTATGCCGGACAGAACATACTTACCGTTGGTAAAAATGCATACTTCAGTGTCGACAGTTTAAATATGTCATCGGATAAGAACAGTGCCAGCGGATTTATTTCAGGGGTAACGTTAGATTTCCATAAAGCCTCGTATGATGAGGTTGTCACCGTTGATATGGACCGGGATTATGACGGCATTGCCGGAAAAGTGGAGGGATTATTAAGTGCATATAACGCATTAGTCCGGTTCGTTAAAAGTAGTTCGGTGTATGGTGATGAGGAAGAGGGAGAAACAAAAGGCGCCTTGGCAGGTGACATGACTGCCAGGACTATACTCAGCCAGGTACGTTCAGTGTTTCAAATTAATTTTGATATTGACGATAACAGTACCTATGATACCCTTTCCATGATTGGGATAAAAACCGATATCAATTCCGGCGAATTTAAGCTTGACAAGGAGGATCTTAAAGAAGTCCTGCAGGAACAGTTTGATGAAGTCGTTAACCTGTTCATCACACGAGGCTATTCGGATAATCCAAATATTGTATTAGGGACCTATTCCGATGATACTGCCGATGGTGTATATAGCCTGACCGAGGTCGGTGACCAGTATGATATACAGCGTACCCTGCCGCCTCCCGCCGGAGCTGTCTATACTTCAGCTTCAAGAATAGGTGATATTATCTCCTTTAAAGATGGGCCGGCAAACGGGTTAAGCCTCACAGCGCCGTTAGGGAGTGGTAATGCGACGTTCACTTTTTCAAAAGGACTCTCCGGCCATCTTGAAGCACTGATAAAAAAGTTGACGGATGCGCGTGAAGGCACCATTGCCATGCGTCAGGAATCATGGGAGAAATCACAGGAACGTTGTGATGATAGAATTATTACACTTGAAATCCGCATAGAATCATATCGTATGCGTCTAGTAAAAGAATTTTCTCATATGGAGCAGGTCCTGAATCAGTTGCGGGGACAAAGTAATAATATGATGAGTATGCTGGGATACTATACGCAATAAATGAAAGGGGAAAAATATGAAAGATGCATATTCAACCTATAAAACGGCAAATGTCGATACAGCAGATCAGGGTAAATTAATCCTTATTGCCTATGATGTAGCAATCAAGCATTGCCGGATGGCTTTGGAAAAATTCACCGATACAAAAATGATAGAGGAACGGACAAAACATCTCTATAAGGTACAGGATGCCATCAGTGAGCTGATGGGGTCTCTGCGTCTTGATGTCGGGGAGATAGCCCAAAATCTTTATCGAATGTATGATTATATGCTGCGTCGTCTGGTACATGCAAATGCAAAAAGTGAATCCGAGTGTGTAAAAGAGGTCTTAGGCTATCTCCTGGATTTACGTGGAGCCTGGAATGATGCAATCCAGACTATGCGGCAGCAGAATACTGCGGCTGATGGTGACGGACAGCCACAGAGTATAACGGTAACCGGGTAACAGACGATCTGGATTATGGCATGAAATTGAATAAAATAGAAATTGTTCTTAAAAGTATTCGAGATAAATATAAGCGTATCAGGCTGATGACTGAAACACTGGATGTTGATACCAGGCAGGAGACCTACCAGAAGGTTTTAGAACAGCGTGCCGGGCTGCTGACTGAGATAGAAGATGAACAGAGCAACCTTGATCGTATATGCTCTCAGTGGCGTGACCATTGCAGCAGTGATCAGGGGTTAGCGACATTAAAAAGTGAAATACAGCTGCTCATTTCCGCTGCGGTTGCTCTTGACAGTGCAATACAGGAGGGGCTTGCACGGAGAATTGAAGATGTGAAGAATGAGATATCGAATTTAGGCCAGTCGTCAAAAGTCGCACTCTCTTACGCACGACATACCTTATAATAATGAACCTGCCGGAATACCCCGTAAATAGTTGATAGTTATATTTTACTGTTTAAAAGGGTGGTGATTTTTTCCTTAACAGTGTCAATGGGGATCACCGTTTCTTCGCCGGAACTCATATTACGAATTTTTATTTTTCCTTCTTTCTCTTCATCCCCTCCGGTGAATACTACAATTTCAGCACGTGCAGCATCGGCAAGTTTCATCTGTTTTCCGATGTTGAGCGGTTTTAAGGAAAACTCACAGCTGATACCACTGTGTCGTAATTGTTGTGCAAGCGAAACCGCTTTGGAGGGATTTTCTTTATCAAAAGAAACAATAAATACGCTTGAGCGAGGGCCTTGAGCGGGTATAAGTCCCTTTTCCCTGAGTAATTCGCCTAATACCACGTCACCGATTGCAAAACCCGTAGCAGGGGTCTCCGGGCCACCGTAGAGCTTAACCAGGCGATCATATCGTCCTCCGCCTGCAATAGCACGGAGATTTCTTTTTTTATCCAGCAGCTCGAATACTATGCCGGTATAATAGGCAAGACCGCGTACAATGCCAATATCGAAGGTAACATAGTCGGAGATGCCATAACTCTCCAATAATGAAAACAGCATATCCAATTCAGCTATTGCCGGTGATGAGGGATGTACTTCCCTGATTTCATCAAGAGATTTTGCTTTAAGTACCGCATGAACTTCCTGTGCTAACGCCGCATCGTGCAGGAAATCTTCGAGTTCTTTCTGAAACGCCTCTTCTGATAATTTATGCTGTCTGTCAAGCAGGTTGAACAATGCCGGCAGTGCCTCTTTTTCTATAGCAAGGCTGAGGAACAGTTCTTCCAGAAGGTCCCGGCTTGATACGTGCACGGTAAAGTCATTATAGTCCAATCCAAGGTTAGTCATTAACTCAACGGCAACCGCGATCAGTTCTGCGTCCGCATTGACTTGCCGGATGCCGAGTATATCAACATTCAATTGAAAGAATTCCCGCAGGCGGCCCTTCTGCATCTTTTCATAGCGAAAGATTCTTGGCAGGGAATACCAGCGCAGGGGTAATTTTAATGATGAACCTTTTAATGCAACCATTCTGGCCAGGGGTGGCGTCATTTCGGGCCGCAGGGTCAATTGGCGGCCGCTTTTATCCTCGAAGGTATACAGCTGTTTTTCTATTTCTTCACCGCTTTTCTGGGTAAAAAGTTCAAGATGCTCGAACATTGGGCTGTCGAATTTCTCGAAACCGTAGCGTTGGCAGGTTTTTTCCCATGAGGAAAATATGTGTTCCCGGAGGACCATATCTTCCGGGTAGAAATCTCGTGTACCTTTTGGTGCTGTTGGAGTCTGCATGTAATTTCCAGTGTAAATTTGGAGATATTTTTATTGTTTTCTGATAACAGCTTACAATTAGTAGTCTAAAATTTGATATAATAGTCATGGTGAGCGGAGTCGAACCATCTACCATATTACTGTAGTTATGAGGTGTTACCCTTCCCTTCGACTCCGCTCAGGACAGGCTCGCTCAGGGTGACATTAGTAAAACGCTTTATAGTTTTTTACAATTACTTTAAAGCACACCTGTTTTTAATAGAAACTATTTATTTACGAGGTAAAAATACAATATGTTTTTGCTTTATTCTAACAAATCAGGCCACAAAGTTTTTAATCCAGCGAAGCAGGGCACCAAGACACAAAGTTAAAAAAATATTCTTTAATGCATATATTACAGAATACGGCGGGAACGCTGAATTAATAAACAGATGAATTTTTAAGGAAATAATTATTTTATAGCTCAAGATGCATCTCTCCATTCTCTGTGGTGTGTATGTAGGATTATGAATAACCAACTCAAAGGCATTCTCCTTACCTTCTCAGCCAATATCAGTTTTACCATAATGGCCATTTTTATCGCGTATTTACGGGATGTAAGCTCGTTTACCTCTGCGCTGTTCAGATTTGGTACTGGAATCATAGTTATTCTCGCTGGATTACTCTTTGGCATAGGCACACTCAGGTTTAATAATAAAAGTCTCCTTTGTATACGCGGAATTCTGGGAGGGACTGCGATCACCCTGTTTTTCCTGACCCTGACAAAGATAGGCCTGGGCAGGGCAACTCTCATTTTCCATCTCTATCCCGCATTTGCTGCGATAACTGCCATTTTCTTTTTAAAGGAGCGCCTTACTGGTAAGAAAATTATCTCCTTTATTCTCGCTTTTATGGGTATCTATGTTCTTTCGAAAGCCAAAGGCATACCCACAGATAACCTGTTATTATGGGATATACTTGCACTCACCGGTGCCCTGGTTTCTGGATTTGCCATCAATACAATACGAAAACTGCATGAAACTGATTCTACGAATACCATTTTCTTCGCACAATGTATTGGCGGTGTACTGATTGTCTCTCTTCCGGGAATCCGTGGGATACATGATCCCGGTATTTATGAAATTGTTATGCTTCTCTGTATCGGTATCAGCGCAACGATAGGCCAGCTGTTTATGACACAGGGATTTAAATTTTTATCTGTAGCAACCGGCTCCCAGCTCCATATGACTATACCGTTTTTCAGCATGATCGCCGGAGTATTGCTCTTTAACGAACCGTTCGGCCGGCATCAGGTACTTGCGTTTATACTGATTACAAGTTCATGTGTTATTCTGGTTGCGAAGAGAAGGCATTCGGATGCGTTTGAGGAGTAATTGAAAGGTCGTATGAGATTAAAAATAAATAGCTACAGTTTTTTATACCTGTCGAATTACAGATTTGTAGAAGTAGAATACGTTCTAGGGTAAATTATCTTATTGAGTAAATTTCTTTGTTTATTTTTTGTTTGCTACTTTTAAAAAGGTTATTTTTAGAATTTAGAGAGAAAAAAATGAAAAAAATTATTATAACAATTATCCTAGCATTCCTTTTAAATATTAATTGCTCCAGTACAATTGAGTACAAACTTGAAGATATTAATCTAGTTAGTTCTAGTAATACTAGAGATATTATTATTTCCATCCAACCTTTTAAAAATACCTGGATTGACAATCCGTATCATCAGGGGAGACTACCTGATAAAAATGGCCCAAGACATGTATTAACTCGCTCTGATGTTTCTGATTATGAAAACACGGATATTGGTAGTCTAATAGCTGAAATGTTAGCAAAACACTTA
>CBDVBE010000034.1:0-25877 GCA_965372145.1 uncultured bacterium
AACTTAATCGTGTAAATTGGCTTTATTTAAATTTTAAATGCGGAAGAGGGGTTAAGGATAGGCAACGGTTCCCATATAACGAAAGGGGTTATCCGGCGTTTGAACCGACCCAGGTCATCGTAGTACAGGACATCGAACACGTCCCTATCCCGGCTGAAATGCTGGTTAGCCCTGTGCCGCGAGGCGTAAGACGGAATGATTCCGATGTTGTCTTGTGCCGGAAGCCGTTTACGGACGCCTTCCGGATTGGTGATAGAAATGGGAAGCTTTGCCTCGTGGATCGCCAGGAACATGCGCATCGTCTCCACCATTCTTCCGATAGATTCACCACGCGGCTCAACCTTGAACCCCTCTTGCCGGTACGAGGACGGGCGCGCATGGCTCCTCTTTGTCAGTGTCTGTTGTTGTACCGTGTTTTTCCTGAGAACGCCGCAGACGTGGACCTGGCATCATCACATCCTTCTGGCCTGCCTGGGATTACCTTTGATTAAAGAAAAAAACGAGCACGTCACCAGACAGGTACTCCTGCTGTCTGCCTGGTATCTCGCAGTTGTGTTTCTAGTGTTCAGGGCTCCAATCCGGCCAGCATGGATAAGTGCTTTCATAGTCAGACTGTCCGGGTAATCTCCGGAAAATTCCTGTATTCAAAAAACTGACATTCAATCAGAAATCAGAATTAACAGACTGTATTTTTAAATTCTGATCCAAGCTGCAGTTGAGCTGATTCCAGGCTAACCTTTGTTTTTTTAACCATACCTGGATTCAGTTCCAACTATTCTGGTTGTGATTTCCTACAGCTTAATTTTATTAAGTACCTCTTAACGGTGTCTCTATCTTTGTCTTGATTCGCGAACTGCAGTAATAATGTCTCTTGTGGTTGCCTTTGTCTTTATGCCTTTAATACAAAGAGGAGATCGAGTTACCTTTCTAATAGGTGAGATAGAAAATAATTGTCCATCTTTTCTCTTTATTCTTACAGATCCCTCTCGTCTAGCTATATCAAGTACCGTTGAGAATTTTTGTCTTGCTTGTGAATAGGTAAAAACTGTCATGTTATACCTCCAAAACCTTAATTTTGTTTTTCATAGCAATATCTTGCAATTGTATGTCTAATGTAATCAGTGGGGCTTTGTATTTTTTTGAACAAGTTATTAAATAGGCATCATATGCATATATATTGTTTTTCTCAGCTATTTTTAATGCATCTTCTATTTCAATATCCACAAACTGAATCGGAATTTTCATATACTCAGAAAACCCCTTAATTGCTTCTTTTAGGTTAAGTTTTTTACGTTTAAACATGGCTGAGAAGGCATTACCAATTTCCCAGTGAACTGAAGCGGGTGAGATTAGTTCAGAATCTTGAGTTAACTCAATTAACTTTTCCTTTTCTGGTTCATTTAATACTACTGCTATAATGGCTGATGTGTCAATTATAACCTGCTTCAATGAATACCTCCATTAATTAATATAGTACAATTGTACAACTAAAACAGAATTAAGTCAATAAAAAAGCAAACAATTATAAGTGCCAAAATGGATGTTAAGCAAATACGTCGATGAATAAAATAACAGTAGTCTTTTTATATCAGGTCAGATTTCTATATCAATACATGCACAACCGCTTGCATCACTTGCCGGTACGAACACGTGCTTTGCTCTTGCCGGTCAAGTGCATGCGTTTGTTAGAGGTCGATATGGAAAGCAGTTTAGCTTGTGCACTATCGAGAATTGAATCTCTCAGAAAGTTACTTGCTTTAAGTATTTCAATACCAATTATTTCTCCGCTATTATTTAGCTCAGCAGTAATATTTGGGCTTATCTCAACGCTTCCGAATTCCTTGCCTTTGGCAATCTCAATATGAATTATATCATCATCTTTGAAGTAGGCCATCTTTGTTTTATTCATTTTCGAATCTCCCTGTGCTTTGACGGAATTTGATTTGCTGTCGTGATATTGCATGAACAGTCACGGGTGTAATAACGTGTCCGGACTTTTCGTAGGGTATCATGACTAATTGTTTACCATGTTTTCCAATAACAATACTCCTCCTTGTCTCACTGTCAAAATACCTTTCTGTAGAGTATCGAAGTATCTTCTCAAGTTTCTCCAGATTATATTCTCGGATCATAGCCCTGTATTTCATGTAGCCAGTCCATTGTATGGTCACCTCAACAGACTTTTTCAATTATACCTCCAATGCATGAAAAAAGGTACTCTAACGACGAAAATCACCTGCTATAGTCAGGTGCATTTTTATGGTTGTAATTTATTCTTTATTTTCTTCAATACGTCTTTTACAAAAACGAAATATTCATTACATTCTTTCGTCGTTACAACTGCTCCGCCGTCGTAAAAATCTAAATTCCTTTTTGCTCTCATAACATTGCCTATATCAGCAATAAGAGGATCACCTAAAATTTCAGACATTTTTTCCAATATTTTTATATGATGACCTGCTGTGCTTTTAATTCTAACATTATGAGAGGAAAGAAGAGCTATACCTGCCTTAATGAGCGCAGTAAAACAATAATTAAACCGGACTTCTTCAATTGAAACAGATTGCGCAATGTTAATGTCCCTTTTTGCATTATTGTATAATTGTTTCTTTTGTTGGGCAGTGAAAGCTTGTTTTTTAAAGTGTGATTTTTCGAAGTTCATCATATAATCCTTATATGCTTGCTTTGTATTATGTTTTTTATCAATGGATCATTTTTCTTCTTTCTTATAGCAAATTCTTCAGGATCCATATGTATGGGATTAATTTCCCGTCCCGTCTTTTTTTGCAGTTCAGAAATAATTGTTTGGGTTTTTAACACTGAGTGCTCGCCGATAATTAAAAGATCAATATCACTATATATATTCAGTTGATCCTGGGCATAGGAACCAAAAACAATGACTTGTGAAACACCTTGAACCTTACTTAGTGATTCTTGTAATTTTTTTTCAAATCCAACCGTTTTCAGGAAAATCTTTTTATATTCATTAAAAAGAGGGAACTTTTTATTTATTGAAACTAGCCGAAGGTTTCCTTGTTGTTCGGAGAAAAAAAGGCCTTCTTTTTCGAGTTCATTGATTTTTTTTACGAGGTTTCGCTTATCAATGTCCAACGTAGTCGCCAGTTCATTGACATAACATTTCTTTTCCTGATTAAGGAAGTAATAGTTTAATAGCTTTTGGGTTACTTTTGAGCGTAAAGATAACATATATCCACCAATGCTGTTGCGCGGTGTAAAACATTACACCTATAAGTGTAATATAATATACGGGCGATATCAATGTATGAATAATTAGGTTTTTTACGTAGCGACACAACCACTGTATGTGCTGAATTTTTTTCTGCTATCTCCTAGTAAGAATTTACCAGAGATATTAAAGTATTTGATACATATATAATATATTCCTCGCCCTCTGTAAATGATGGGTATTAAAAACCTCAACCTATGACGATGCAAAAAGAGCGCAGTGCCCTGCTTAAAAACACATCATTATTTAAAAACTCGTTTGAAAGGTGATGGAAAAACGGAGGATGAATGTGTTTGTTTAATTTATTGTCTCCGTCCCCGAAACACGGCATTTATCTTTTTATTTTCTCAAGAATTTCCAAACATCCTTTCACTTGATCTACAACTCTATTATTTAACTTTGTTTTTGATGAAAACATCGATATGATTTCATCAGCATAATCCATAATCTTCTCGATATTTATAGGGCTGGGTGGTTTTCTAATATAACGCATATAATTATCCCTGTATATCTTCCTTAAAATATTCGGGGCAAGCCCTATTCCGGTTAAAGCATTCTCTCCTCTATTCCACATGGAATGCGGATCTTCACTTGGTTTAAATGTGTCCTCTGTTTCAAAAAACCTTCTCATAGAACGCACTATATCACCAGCTTCCTGTATCTTTGTTTCAGCAGGCATATACCAATCATCATAACCCATATCTGTTCCGAATAAAAGTCTGTTTTGATATTGAATAAAAAAATCCTTTGTTTTTTCAGGATATTCAGAAAAGTCATAAAACATTTCACAGCCTGGACTAAATGTTATATATACCGTGGGCCATCTATCCAGAAATGCTCCAGCGCGTTCAAGATCATGGGACAGAAAATAGAAATGATCAAATACAATCCTTAACGTAGAATATTTTGTTAAGACATTTTCAACTTCCTGATATAGTACCTCATTCTCCACAAATGTTCCGTCATAATACTTCCAGCCTTTATCTTTAGCCCATTGCGGACAGGTTTCTTCATCCCAGTATGTTTCGGGATCGCCGACATGCCAGAAAACAGGCACCTGAAATTTTTCTAAATATTCATAAAAACTATCGTATACAGGACTATCCATTGGGATATCACCGACTAGTTTGCGAATCCAGGGAATGCTGTCTACCCTTTTTATCCCATCATAGCCCATATCCATAAATCTGACAAGCTGGTTGAAATAATCCTGATTATCTTTCTTCTGATTCGGCAGATGGTAATGCAGTCCGGCAAAAGCATACGTATCCAAAGGATAAAGGGCTTTATACGTCATCACAATAAGGTTCTGGGCACTCATATCCTCACATTCATTACCGTAACTCAGAAGGCTGGCAGTATCAATATTATGCTCTTCACGCATCAGGTCTGTTATTCGAACAAGTTCCGGAACATCATCACCCATTAAATGAATATGACAATCTGCAAAAACATAATCGTTATTATTAAATTTCATAAAAGTATCCTTCAAAATTGATCCGCGCGCGGCGGTACGCGGTGGTAACGATGCTGTTAACCTGCGGGCCGCAGGCAGGCCAGCCAAAATGAGGCCTTGGCCCCGCGGCGTGCTCTCATTTGTTCAACGGCTTGTTAGTTGTGTTAATGTCTCTATGTGTTAACTTAGATTGTCAATGCGAATACCTCCTATAATACGGAGATTACCGTTGTCTCTTGGCCAGATTGAAACAACGGTATCGTAATCCGGGTTGTATATAAACAAAATACAGTTTTCTGCTTTTTAAGGGTCTATTATAATTTTATTCCCCAAAGTCACTTATATGTTTTAAAAGTTACTATGATTCCATTAATAGAGAGTTTTAACTTCATTTACTGATTGTATCTTCCACTTCCCATCAACTTTCTCCCACCCCATCTCAAACTCTCGTGCATCAATACCTTCCTCCCCCTCATAACACTCGGAGCATTTCACCTTGGCAGTCATCAGCGTTTCCGCTGTTTTGCGGTTTTCTTCAATAGTGATTGATATATCATGAAAGGTAACGGTAATATCGCTTACGGATCGCATTGCCTGGGTATACACAGCTATAACTTCTTCAATACCAAGCATTTTCGGGACAAACTCTTCCATGCCGTGCATTTTCGGAACTGATTCACCCAATGAAACCGAGCAATCTTTTGAAAACAGTTTCCGCAAAGCCGCCACTCGTGATAAGAATGCCACACCCACCTCGTTTGTACCTTTCGATTTGGTCACCAGGGTGGCGAGTGTTTTCAGGTTTTTCTTTATGCGGTATTCGTCACGGTTTCTCATGATAATAACTATAGTAACGACAACAATAAACACTACAATAATAACTACTAGAATTCTTTTCAAAACAGCGGCCCTCCCATAATTTTTCTTTTCTTTACCCGTCCAAGTGCATGAGTCTGTATAGGCATATTACGGTTATCACCTGCGACAAAGTACTCATCCTCCACAATAGTGACCGCAGCCATATCCCAGGTACCTTTAAGCCTGACATAAGGTTCAGGCACCTTCTGCCCATTTACCAGTAAAGTCCCTTTACCGAAAGCTATCTGCTCCCCGGGCAGGCCGATTATCCGCTTGAAAAGCAGCACGTGCCTTCCTGCCATGCGTATGGCTACAATATCACCCCGCCCAGGACTGCGGAAACGGTAGGAAAGGGTATTTACAAAGTTGATTGACCTGTCACCATACGTTGGTTCCATACTGATACCCCGCAGGCGGACCGGAAGCAGAAAAAACCTGAACACAATAAAAGCCACTAGTGCAATAATTGCGGTTCGTATAAGAGTACGCTTTGGTGACTTGCCGATAAGAATTTGTAAAAACCATCTCCTGCAAACAGATAAAAATCTTTTTGGTGATGACACTGTTTCACGGTTCAACATGGAATAATACTCTGAATTATTTTTCGAATGACAGGAAGTACCTTTTTATTTCTCTAACTTGAACCAGCTTATTTACGAATTATGGTATCAATCCTAAATTAGTGTAAAAAGGTCTGATTTGGCAGCTTTTTTATCGAATGTCAGTGTCGTTTCACATCCTGCATCAATTGCAGTTAATCCTATGTAGATATCAGACAAATCCGTATTTGATGCTCGTGCTAATTTGCACAACTGCGCTACCTGATGGTGTGTCTGAATTTCCAATACAGGCAGAACAAGTAAATCTTCAAGAGCCTGAATGATATCATTTCTGGAGCACTGATACACTGAAGATAATACCCCAATTGTCTCTAATATCACCGGTCCGGTCACGAATAGTGATTCACCTTTTTTTTCGGCATCCCGAAGGATATTTCGTACTATTTTTGCCTGTTTTTCATTATCGTTAACGAGAAATCTAACGATCGTATTTGTATCCAAAGCTTTCAAGAATATTTCCTTTTAAAACGATTACTCAATGCCTGATTCATTTCTTCAACGGTAACCTTTTTTCTCAGGCTCGAATTTTTAAGAACCCCAAAAACATCATCAACATGCTTGTTTAATGGTACTAATGTGGCAGTTCCTTTGTTTTCATCAACCCTGAAATCAACTTTTTCACCTGTTTCCAAATGAAGCTTATCTCTTACATCTTTAGGGAGTGTGATTTGCCCTTTACTGGTAATCGTAGCGATAGACATAGTTTCCTTACTTTTATAATATTATCTTACTCTCTAGTAAGATATTATAATACAAAAATGGCTGACTGTCAATACTTTTTAAAGGACAATTAAAAATCGGGTTACATGCCTTCAGATCGACTCTTTCGTTTTTTCTTCACCACTATCGCACTATTAATCGCCCACAATCCCGGAATGCTGACAGTCGTATTCTTATAACTGAAACACACCTGTGTGGAAGAACCGCCATCGAGGTTCAATGCTGCATCACAACCTGCACCGCCTTCTTTTGGGGGTTTACGGAGAAACTCAGCAAATTCATAAAGACTGAGTCCAACCCCCTGTTTTCCCACAACTATTGCCAGTACAACATTACTTTCCGACACACCAATAGCCGAGCGATTAAGGCGCCTGTATGAATTATTGTATATACCCTGTTTACCTCCCGGCTCAACAATAACCGGCCCGCATTGGAAAGCAACGCTGTATTGGGTGAAATCAACACTATCTTTTGTCCACAGTATCTCCGGTTTCCCATCTTTAATGCAGAAAACTCCTGATCCGCCGAAATCTGTTACCGGGCTGATCATGGTACCCTTTAACACAATCAAACCTGATGGCGTGAGAGAGTAATTAGCTCCCATTTCGAAAAAACCGCCGTTTAGAGCCAGTATTGCATCCGGTTCAGAGAGAAAATCTGTGATATAATTGCCGGTATTCCTATTTTGCAACTGCATAGTAATGGTAAATATCTCCGGATCGATAACCCACACCAATGCTTTAACACCATATTTACTCAGTATAATCTGTTTAAGGCTGATCCCTTTTTCAATGATCCTAAACGGCAATTTACGTGAAACGTGCAGCAAATCCTTCAGCGGTTGATCCCTGTCAACTGAATCTCTATATGCCCACTTTGGATGATTCTGATCAATCTGTTTTGCCTTTTCATTCCAGATCGCAGCACTATCTAAATTGCCCTTTTCTTTATACTGTTGAGCTATCATCCAGAATGCCATAGCAAATGTCGAATCATAAAAAATAGCGTTATGCAGATATTCGATTGCACGGTCAAACTGCTCGGCAGTGGCTTTCTGCTTAGCTTTGAGATATAATGCATAGGCATTGTTTGATTTTGTCGGACGTTTCCCCTGAATCTCCTTTTTATCCTTCCGGATATCTACACCAAAGGCATAAAAAACCGTCTCACCAATTACATTTCTTATCGATTTATAAAACGAATAGGTACCGGTAATTTTACCTCTCAATAATCTCATGCCGGTACTATCTAAAAAAGAGATCTTTGTTGAAATAATGGAATCTTTTTTATATACCTCACCTTTGATATGGAAATGCGGCCCTTTCTGTGTGTGAAAAGGAGTCAGCGAAGAAAGTACTGTAACATTATTCTTTTCCAATAATTCTATAAGCTTACGCTCGGCAGTAATTGCAACCCATGCAGTTGAAGAGTCTTCATCCCTTTGGATAAAGTGGTGAACCTGTATTACCGGGTTCCGCCCTAATAATGAAGATGAGGTATCCACTTTTAACGGAGATTTAATTATAAAGACAGCAATAAATAGTAAAAGCAGGGAACCGGCAATAAGGAAGTATACTCGCTTAATCATAATTATCTGTAACTCCTATTTTATCAATTCTTTAACACTGACGGCTTTATAGATCTCATGTTCTGTTTTTACCCTTGAGATTGCCCTTTTAGGACAAAAAGAAAGACAACGCATACAGATTGTACATGCACCTTTAAAGTTCGGATACTCATTCATTTCTATATTTTCAACCGGGCAAAGGGATTCGCACAGGCCACATTGACTGCACAGCGAGGTGTCTACGTGTAACAGGTAGTGTTTTCGCAGCATATTCCAGCACCAATCGGCCTGTGAAAAATATGCCATTAAATCGGATAACCATGGAATCCGCCGCCATCGCGATTTATAAGCGATAATATCTTCCGCATACTTTTCAGCTCTCAGTAATCCTTTCCGGATAACCTTTTGATTTTTTTCATCATCTATCTTTTTTGGGAAAAGGTTATTCGGCATACATATCTCTTTTGCACCAATAGTATTGTACCCTTTGGGTTTAAGAATCTTTCTAGCCGGTCCGACAATTCCCCCTGAAAAGGCAAGCATGGTATCTACCATGAAAATTTTTGTATCTTTACACTGAGGCATGGCACGAAGGAATTTCCAGACGAGGGGGAATGTGCCCTGCTCTGCAACGGGGAAACCAAGTCCAATGGTATGTGTGGTATTTATCTCCTCCGGATTGCTTTTTTCAAGATGAAACAGGTTTACTGTAATACTGTTTTTCTCAAATACCTCTATCATCCTTTTCACGACAAGGAGAGTATTGCCGGTGCCTGAGAAACAGTAGAAATCAATAACCGTTATCATATCAGTATCCAACAGTTACAGGCTCCATTTGAATATGAGAAACGCAAGATACGTCTGTTAATAAAATATCATCAATTTGTATAGACATTCCAACTACTAATTTCAAGAAAGGTAAAAATAGAATTCCTTTTGCCAGATACTATATTAAAATCAGGATAGATAGTTCAACAACAATGTACATAAAGGGAATAATGGCCAGAATAATACTATTTCTGATGATTTCCGTTTTAACCCTGAAACCGACTCTTGTCAATTGCCGGGAGACTGGAAACGATTCTCTCAATTATATACACCATGAGGACTCACAAGACCACGACAATTGCCAGCACCTTGATTTATACAGGAACAGGGTGATGAATTTCGAAGAGTTCCTTTTCAGAATGGTACGCCTTAGCCCACAGTTCGACATGCTGCTGATAAACGGCAAGCCAATTATAAAGGAGAATATGAAAAGTGCCTATAAAAAATTCTGTCCGGAACTAGTTCCATCAGTGGATGAATGGCACTTTTTTACTATACCCCGTTTTAATAACTACAATAGAGGCTTGAGAAAATATAATGTATCATTAAAGAAAAAATATGGTATAACAGATTCCATGGATATTCACAATGAAACAAGTACAACCTGCCGCGACTCAATACTGTATTACAGAAAAAAAATTGAAGATTACAACAGCTATTACCAAAGTATGCTTCGATTATCAGACGTTGCACCATTACTGGTTCCATTTTTCTGCCAGGAAAAGGGTAAGTTCCCTATAAAAATCGGTCCTAAAAAAAACACCCTGGCTTTGGGATTTGTCATGGACAGTATAATGCTCAGTTTCTATTTCCGGACTGAATTAAAGGTATCAGAATCAGTCTCCCCAAAAGCTTTTGAAATTTTTAAACAAGCGAAAAAAGCCTCTGTAACGAGTGACATTTTCACCATTACCAGTTCGATCGCCGGAGGACTGGGCGCATTAGGTACTTTGGTTGGCTTAATCATGTACCCATTCGATTGGTACCTAAACAGAGAACCTGAAATTGCACGGTCTGTTATCCGGGTTTCACTGGTATCAGGCGCTGGAAGCTTGGGCCTTTTTTTAATTTCAATCCCTTTTAGCATGAAACGTTCTGAATATGCGAAAAAGGGGTATTTTCAATACGATAAAGATTTACGGGAAAAATATGATGTTCCGGATAGAATCTTCTTTGAAGGGAATGCAATAAAGCCTAAACCTGAAAAACCTGAATCAGAAACGAAGCAGCAATCAACATCTCATAGAAAATAATTTTCCACTAACAGTTGTCCGCGTCTTTTTCTATTTTCCCGCTACTTGCCTGTCATTCCCGCCCTGTATCAAGTGCGGGATAAATTCCTTCAATAAATTTATTGTTCTCAGCTAATCGCTTTAACTGATTCTTATTCATATAGTTAAATGCTTTTTTTATATTTTTTCCGGCTGTTTTACTCCATACATCTGCGAAACAATCATACCGCCAAACATAAGCACACACCCGAGAAATCCTCGAACTGATAATGACTCATGCAGAATAAGTACCCCGAATATTACGGCAAAAACCGCTTCAAGGCTCAGGACTATAGCTGCATGTGAAGGATGGGCATCTTTCTGTGCGACCACCTGCAGGGTATAAGCTATACCTACTGAGATAAATCCTGAATAACATATAGATCCTGCGGCAGCTGTAACTGCCTGAATTTGAATAGATTCAGAGAAAATTGGTATCGCACAGAAACTGAAGATTGAACAAGCAATAAACTGTATGAACGCAAGCAGAATTGTATCCATCCGTGGTGAATACCATCCCAGGATATGTACATGTGCTGCCCAGAAAAAGGCTCCGATTAAAACAAGCAGGTCACCAAGGGTAGCGGTATTGAAATCCCCGGTAAAACTCAACAAACAAAGACCGATAATAGCTGAAACAGCCCCTATCCATGTACCAATACCGGCCTTATGCTTGAGGAAGATTCCAAGAATCGGAACAATTATTACATAGAGCCCGGTAATAAAACCCGCTTTCCCGGCAGTGGTATACACGATACCAGTCTGCTGAAATGTGGAGCCTAAGAATACCGCTATTCCTGCAAACGCGCCGCCCTGTATAACAGTTTTTAGTGGTACTTTTCCATACTGTTTCCGACCCTTTCTGGTAAAATAAATCACCGGAATCAATGCAAGGCTGCCAAGTAAAAAACGAATGGCATTAAAAGTAAACGGTCCGACATGGTCCATACCGAGGCGTTGCGCTATAAAACCGGATCCCCAGATAGCAGCCGTTAAAAGAAGAAGCGTATTTGTGCGGAACGTTTGTGTTTTGGTTTTCATTTGATATAAACCCACATTTTTAGATTAAGCCCATGATGTCCAATATCGTAATTTCTGTGTTCTGCTATCGTTTATATAAATAATTTTGGAACTCCTGATCTCTTGGATTTTGCTATGATACCTGAATTTATACATTTAACACTCTTTATGGAGTAATGGAGTAATGAATAAAAAGCTATAAAATCCAACATTCCAATACTCCATTACTTTAGTCCTTTAGGGTTCCAATCTGGTATCATATTAAAACCCTGCCTATTCTTATAAGCTATTGATTCTTAACATAGAGATCAGGTTCTCCGAATCTATTCCTGGTCTTCCAGCACTTCAACAATAGTAAACACATGAATTAGTCCGGCATTTTTAAGGAGTTCCCTGAACAAGGTACCTGGCCTGTATAATAGCAGTTCTTTGTTGACTTTTTCGGCAGAACGCCGGCACTGGAGGAAAAATTGTATTCCATAAGTGTCACAGACCCGGAGGTTTTCCAGATCGAAAATGATACGATGTACATCCTCTGAGGAGATGATTGATTCAATCTCGGAGCGTAACAGGTCGACATTATTAATGACGACTTTTTCACCAAACCGGTATGTAGAGGTCAATTGTTCAGACACTAGCATTCCCCGGTTAAGACATACTATTAATGTAACCGTTCACAGGTTCAGGGTTCCCCGTTCAAAGGTTAAAATCGCTTTTTTCTATAAGAAAACGTTGATTTTATGCTTGTGTTTGTAAACTTTTATGGTATAAATGGCTTAAAACCCTGAACCTTGAACCTTTAAACCCGTGAACGGTTACTATTAATAAACATCAAGGTATACTTCACCAAGAAGCCCGGAGGCTCTTCCATTCATTCTCAACAGATTATCAAAGGTATTTACAATACTGACTTTAATTAAATTACGGCGCTGTTCAACAAATTTTGTAATATCAACAGCCAGGGGTTGCCAGTTTAAAATACCGAGTGAATGGCCGTTAACTTCCGGTATAATACTGCCTGACACCTGATTGAATTTAAGTACAATACGTTGATAGTCAGTGGGCACTTCAAATATCTGTTCATAGGTACCGCTGCCGCTCAGGTAAGGGAATCCATGTTTTGTCCATGAGCCATAGTTTGCCTCAGTCTTCTGGGCGTCTATAGTCCATCCCCGTGAACCTTTTTTTATTGAGAAACCACCTGCAATTATCGGAGGATACACAATCGCACCGGGATCATGAATAAGCCCGATAGTGCGGATAGAGACACGATTTATCCCTTTCATTACCGACTCTCGAATATCGAATTTCAGTGACCAGGGTCCGCAGAATTTCACATTCGCTATATCGCTCTCACTCACTTCCTCTCCCTTATCAAGCTGAAACGGCGATATCACTATCCCATTTACCGACACTTCAAATTCCCGTATACTACTACTCATTAATTTTTTAAAATTGGAGATGCCGCAGAATACCAGCATACATGTTTGCGGCACCTCCTCTGTTTCAAAGTAGGCCTCATAATAATGGGAATAACCACCCGAATCACGGCTTAATCCTATCCTTTTATTCCAGCTTGCAAGCGGAAGGACATTGAATGAATTAGCGTCAGGTGAAAATGACCAGCGGTCTTTAAGGACTACACGATAGTTTCTGTTTACTGTTCCGAAAACATTGAACGGATGTTTTTTATCCTTCTTTGCATCTACCCCGGGAACCTTTGAGTCAGACGCAAGTAAAACACATGTCTGCTTTGGTGCAATATCAAGGTCAAGGATACTGAGGCCATCGTTATTTTGAACATTTTCAATCTCATGGAGTTCACCTTCATGGCAGTCAACCAGGTAAATATGATTCTTCTCAGTACATTCAATAGTGGTAAAATAGTCCCGTTTTACAGAGCTGTTATGAAGATAAAAAATATCATAATTGTTCCCTGAACCATAGGTGGTCTGGATTTCCGAACACGCTTTTCCACCGACAGTTACACTGAAAGCTTGTTCAACCTCTGCAAGCCGCGAAACAAAATCATTAACCGAGACAATGTGGACAGAATCATTTCTAGGCCTGGTCAATCGTGTTACCCGGGCGGTGAAAGATGCGCTCTGACCATCATCAAAATTCCCCTGCGGTGCCTCATTAATAAATATGACCATACCCTTTTTTACCGCTAACTTTTCCAGAAATACAAACGTACTGTTGCTTATCAAACGTGCAAACGGAAAAATAACCGCACTGTAATTTCCCTTGCGTATCCTTGCAGCAGTACCAAATTCCCCATTAGATTTGACTAAACATGAAATAAGGAACTGTTCACTTACCACATCAAATTCAATATTCCTGCATTGCAGGGTATCAACAACTTTTCGGAAAAGATGCATACCCTTTCTTACGGACTCATCATTACTGGGGAGGTAATCTGCCATAATGGAAGATGACGGCATGACCACTGCTACGGAACATGACTGCTGAAGGTTGCGGGATAACGTAAGCAAACGTGCGGTATATTTACTTAATTCCTGCATCTGATCCCAGTCAGGGTGATACCAAGAGGGATTATACGGTGATTTTACATAACTCCTCTGATCAAGATTAAAATAACAGCCATCCAAAATAATTTTTGACGTGCCTAAAAATGCGTGCTGATCAATCTCCTCTTTAATGCTCTGGAGAGTACCACTTCCATTCTGGCGATTTCGTCCAACAACGGCTATCGTCTCTCGCCTGAATTCTATACTGTTCATGTCCGCCATTGCCCTGACTACCGCATAATTTCTCTCTGTACCATCTTGATTCTGCATACCAACAGAAGATAAACCTGCAGTCGGTATAGCCATAACATCACGGAGAGCATTTTCTGCCCAATTCACATCACGTTCAAAGCTGAGGACCCATTGGGAAATACGGTGCTTTTTTGCCCATGTTTCTAAAATTAATGGAAAACGTTCATACATCGCCTGAAGAATAAAATGATAGACATGGCTTCTGTTCTTGGCAAAATTATCATCAACTTCAAAGAAGAGG
The DNA here is from genome assembly GCA_965372145.1 of uncultured bacterium. GTDB lineage: Bacteria > Fibrobacterota > Chitinivibrionia > Chitinivibrionales > JANQEN01 > CBDVBE01. The sequence continues at coordinate 14,612 of CBDVBE010000034.1, forward strand.
GAAGGAAGCACCTCGACAAGATTCTTTTTATATCGGGATTTATATTTAATGATTAAATCATCATCCCAGGGGATACCATTTTCAGAAGGAAGATAGGTGGGCATCTCACAGATAAATCCTTCAAACGGGGCCGGTATAAATTTTGAAAAAGCTGATTTCAGCTTCTCAAGTACAACCTGGATATATACCTGGGCTACTTTTGGATTGAAAACATTAGGAACGTAATACCCAAGTGGATCAAGGTACCACGTTTTCTTAAAAACCATTACCTGCCAGTCACCCGCCGGAGATTTCCAGGAAACTATTGAATTCTTTGTAGTTACAGGAATAATTTTTACTGTATTTGGATTTATTTTACCCTCAGTAATCTTTGCTACCAGCACAATATACTCTGACTCATCTAATACCGAATATTCAAATACCTCTTTACTACCTACGGTGCTGGTGTGTTCAAGTACCAGTTTTTGTGCTCTATAGCTTGAGTTTTGTTCAGCATGCGATTGGAAAAAACCGTTCCAGGGAAGAGAGAAATCATCAGCAATGCGAATATTTATGCCATTTTCCTTTGCAATAACACATACTTTTTCAAAGAGAGATAAAAACTCCTCTGAGAGATAAACCGGTTTCATCTCTCTGCCAGGCCTGATTGCTACACCACCAAACCCCTTTTCAATAAATGAGTTAATCTGATTTATCATCTCATCTTCCGTAATATCCTTATTCCAGATCCATAGTGCCCATAAACGTGCATCCTTTAAAGGATTTTCGAGCAAATTTTTAATGTTCTTCAAGGGTACTCTCCTATTTATTACCTTTTTTCATTAAACTATCATTAGTTGGGGAAAAATTAAGACAGTAAACTACATCACGTCATTTATTTAGTCAAGTATTTTACACAATTTTTAGGAATATATCCGACTGTATTGCTTTTGTAATTCTCTGTTTATCAGTATGTTATGTGGATTTTTATGTTTTATTTATAAAACAGCATTTAGTGCAAGGCCGACAGCTTGAGGAGCATCAAAAGCCTCCTTAAAAAGGGAACTGCTGACCTGTCCAATCTTTGACAGATTCCATGTCCCAGGCATGTAAATTACTGTTTTCCCAAGATTTAGAGCAAGAGCAATCTCACTCAGGGTCCCATATGACCCGGGAAAAGCAATGAGGACATCAGATGAACGAACAATAAGAATATTTCTCCCTATGCCCATTCCTGTTGGTAACGCTATGTGAACAAAAGGATTAGCACTATTTTTTGTATCATCAGGTAGTATTCCTACAACAAGTCCACCATTTTCGGCAGCACCGCGACTTGCTGCTTCCATAGTACCACCTAATCCTCCACATACCAGCATTGCATTATTTTGTGCAATATGCCTGCCTACTTCATATGCTAATTCGCTATTGCTGTCATCGACAGTGCTGCCGCCAATTACCCCGATCGCAATTTTAGGTTTACCCATTGTGTAATCCCTTGATTTTTAGGCTGATAATTATTTTCTAATAAAAATATTCATTGTAATTATATATTAATCAATCTGTTGCAGCGATATTAAATGTATAATCTATAAAAAGAAGTAGAATTAAACATACTTAATCAATTATATATCAATCGGTTACAAGAACAGTATTGCTCTGAATGATCTTACCACGTTTAAATACAATGAGTTACTAATGTAATACCTACTCTCCAATAATCTTAACCATTACCCGCTTTGTCCTGCGCCCATCAAACTCACCGTAAAAAATCTGCTCCCATGGACCAAAATCAAACTTTCCACCGGTAATCGCTACAACCACTTCACGCCCCATTATCTGTCTCTTCAGGTGAGCATCACCATTATCTTCATAACCGTTGTGTCGATAGTGACTTACCGGTTCATGTGGTGCTAGTTTTTCCAACCAGTCATCATAATCCTGAAGAAGACCGGGTTCATCATCATTGATATAGACACTTGCTGTGATATGCATTGCATTCACCAGACAGAGACCCTCTTTAATCCCGCTCTTTTTAAGACATTCCCCGACCTGAGGAGTGATATTGATATACTCCCGCCGGGTCGGAACATTAAATGCTAATACCTCTCTAAAAGATTTCATACATTCAACTCCTTTCATCTAACGCGGGGTAAACCCGCAAGTAACTAACTTATCAGATTCCTTTCTAAAAAACAAGAAAGCAATCTGTAAGGTACTAATGAGCAATAGGTGTCCCATCCTGCAGTTTTATCGAACTTTTACTCCTCGTAACCGGCTTGGCAAGGCTCAGCATTATCGATCCGTTCTTAAAAATAGAAACCATACCGGTAGATTCAGAAACCGTTATCGCAAGAGCATTGGAGCATACGGTAATGCCGGCTGCTGCTGCATGACGTGCACCAAAGCCACTTGGAAGTTCTGCGATTTCATCAGCATCATAAGGAGGCCTCAGATAACTCCCGGCAGATAAAACAATACCATCTCCTGTAATTATAAAAGCGCCATCAATACTGGCGAACTCTTTAATCGTCTCATCAAGGCCCGGGTCAAGTATATTGCGTTCAGCCTCACTGTAACCTCGAAACGGATTGATGATAAGCTGCCGTACATGAATATTTACCGAATTGGTATCGCCAAGGACAAATATTGTTCCCAACGGTTTCCCTTCCCTGCCTTCAACTGCAATTTCACTCGCCAATCCAAAAACACGCTCAAGGACCTCCGGTTTTACATCGGGAGGCAATATAGTACGGGTTGCTGATAAGAAGAAATGGAATTCCTTTTCTACATCAAGTGTGATAATCGTATCAAAAGCTCCTGTAGTTGAGTTACCTGAAACACAGACAACAGTATCAGTCTTTTTAATAAGGTTACGGGAAATTGCGAGTATAATTCCAATTTTAATCTGACCGGTACGTGATGCCGGGAATGAAGGTGCCTGAATAAGGTCGGTAAAACGTGAATCATCCTTCTCAAAACGGGATTTATCACTCGTGACGATAATGATCTTTTTCTTTGTCCTTATTCCATCAAGAAAATCATTTTCTTCAACCGCATCAGCCAGGAAAACAAGTGCTTCAGCTTTTAGCTCTTTTGCCAGTGCCACTGCTGATGAAATAATAGGATGTGCACTCTTTTTTTTAGTCCTGACAGGAGCTGTCTGCTGTGAAACGAAGATACGTGTTGTTCCTTTTTTATATGATGAAACAAGGTCAAGGATATCAACCTGTTCTTTTACTGATAATAGTCTATCTTTAATGATATCAGATTTAAAGAATGAGGCAATTTCGGATCGCAGCTCTATATAACGGCTATCTTCAGGATCTTTCGACATGACCAGGACAATGAAATGTGCTCGGGCACCGCGAGCCGCATCATAATTAATTCCTCCGATACTTCTTCCTACAATAATAGCAAAATCATCTTTAATCAAACCGCGAGTCGATGGAATCGCCAATCCCTGGCCTATAAATGTTGATGCAGCCTCTTCGCGCTTTAGCATTTCATCAATAACCGGCTTCTGTTTCCTTATTTTCAATGATCTGAAAAGCGTCTGGGCCAGCTCTTTTAATGCATCAACTTTATCCTTTGATTTCAAATCAACAATTGTAGGAATAACAAGATACTGATAAAAAGGCACGAATAACCTCCTCACATTCATTCAATAGACGCGGCATAATAGTTTAACATCTTAATATTCTTTGGCTTTAGCGTATTTCCTTTTACTGAAACAGCTTGTGAATAACGAAGCTGTAAAATACCTTTCTCAACAATCTCCTTATCAGATATTGAACAAAGGGATTTGCAATTTCGATTATTTTTCTGGAGTGCAGAAACTAATGCCGGGACCTTTTGCACCACCTCTGACCTGGTACAGGCACCTGATTTCTTTACAATTTCAGCGACAACATGCATGGGAAGAATTCGATACAGTCGCATCAATTGCTCCCGTATTACCTCACCGACCTTCTGAATAGATACTTTATGGGCAAAAAATTCATTTCGTGATTTCGAAGAATACATAGCATTGATGTCGACGATATCATTTACCGCAATCGGCTTAGCATAATCGATATATACATCACCATAATTTTTTCCAAATCTATGTGCGAGTATAAATTTAGCAAAAGCAAAAAGATCAGCCCCGAAATAGAATATATTCCCTTTTATCCCGGCAAGTATACCTTTTTTATTATTTCTTAATTCCTTACCCTTTTGCAGTACAGTGAAATAGCGAAGTTCAGGAAGTTGTTCATAAGATATTGCAACAGGGAGATATACATATTGCTTTTGGGGCATACTATATTGAGCAAGAATATTTGCAGCAAGTATACCGCTTTTAATCGGCATCATGGAGCCATTATAACTCCGGCCACCCTCAGGAAATACAATGATATTATCCTGATTATTAAGCATATCTACTACTTGCTGTGTTAACTCAAATATATAACTTCTACGGTGTGAATGAGCCCGATATACTGAAAACGCTCCCCAGGAACGAAATTTCCTTCCAATATAAGGCATATTGGTTAAATTATCACCTGCTGCGTAACGGAGATTGTTTAATCCCAATTTATGAAAGCTGATGCCAAGGAGTATATAATCCATATGGCTTCTATGTGTGCAGGCGAGCATGGTCGGATGAATACTCAACTCTTCAGAAGAAAGAGCAGGGCCGTCTACATATACATTGGAAAATGTTTTTCGTATAAACCCATCGCCCTTGATAGCTGCATTGTGAAGAGATGTATGGTATTCCTTCATAATTACATTTCTAATATCGGTTAATGTTATGCGCCGTTGTACCAACAACATTAATAAGCGTTCACAGAACGCTGAAATTGGAAACTGGATATTTGGGATAGAAAAATAACATGTGATGGGATTAAAATAAAAGGATAATTTACTAAACAACAAAAAAGGGTAAAAGGAACAACCTTTTACCCCTGGAATTTAACTACAGTACTGTTCATTGCGATCAGGCGACAACACCCGCCAAGCTTGTATCTTCCTCCATAGCCGCATTCAAGAGTGTCTCAACCTCTCCGCTTTCGCCCTCTTTCTTCATAGCTTCAATGAGATCGTCTCTGCCGATTCTCTGAAGATGGCGAATACGCCTGTATTCGTTCCGATGCTCCGGACAATACTTGGGATAGACATACTGTCGTGGATAAATCTTTACCTCAAACTGATGATCACATGCTTCCAGTACACAATTAAGCACCATGGTCACCACCTCAGTATAGTTGTGCTTATATGTCTGGTTCTTAATGTTAACATCTTCCGGTTTAGTACGCTTACGGATACGATAGCGATCCTGTCGATGCTCCGGACAGTATTTTGAGATGTGGATACCAAAGAAAATCTTTCCACACTCTGGATACTGGCACTTCTTTTCCCGAAGTTTCTGGCGACGACGTGATTTTGGTAATTGCATGGGCAAAATACCCTTTCTGAAGATGGTGATTATATATAAAATTCAATAATTTACGATATAAAATCCTTACTAATATATCGATAAAATGGAATTAATGCAACTTTTTTATTTAATTTTTTAAATAGATTTTACAAAATTACTTTAGACAACACATTATAACCTACTGTAAATCAACAAATTACGAGGCCGCCATCTCTGGTTGAAAAAAAATAAAAATATTTTTTTTACTTTACACGCGCATACAACATTTTGTCAACGACACTCCAAATTGGCTTCTTAAAAAATGAAATAGAAAATGGAGGCTATCTACTTGTTGCAGAATTGAACATGTGTGCATTTTCAGTAAAAACATCTAACTGTTTTACAGAATATCGTAATAATTATCTTCTGAAATATGAGAATCGTATGAGTATCCTATGGTGGGATTCATTCTCCCGCAGGGACTCTTCATAGGGCTGCTTCAGGGAATATTGAAACTCATAATCAAGAGTAAGCATTCTGATTAAACGCCAGCTTACCGTTGTACGAAAAGCTAAATCCGGGCGTTCAAGGCGATCAAAGGGGGCAAAATATTTAATTTCCGATTCAATAGTAGCAACACGCCCAAGATTAAAAAGTAGATAAAGAATGACTTCCGGGCCAACCTCGACCGCATCTTCATTGTAGAATTTGCGAATGTATGTATGACTAATATTATTAGTATATATCTGATTTAATATATCTAAGTCGGATTGGTCTAAGGAATCAAATTCAATTTTGGTTGTATCGAAAATAATTTCAGACAAATCCCACACTTTATTATACTTCAAACCAACTCCTGTAAGAAGCTTTGCTTCAACATAGCGTGTGCCGGGCATGGTCATGTTTGCCCCAATGCCCGGTTCAAGAGAAAGCGGTGAGAATGGCGATTCCAGTTGATAGGATGAATCCGTAGAATTAAATACCGGATTCTCATAATCTTCATTGAAGATGATGAAATAATGCTCATCAATATCTTCCGGCGCCCGTTCATATTCAGGGAACAGTTCCGTATTTACTTCAAATCGCCCATACGGTCCCAGCCAGGGAAGAAAGTTCCAGGTGAATATTGAGCGTAGTTGAATTTTATCAGCGCTGCTCCTCAAACCGGAAAAATCCCAATCTGTCAACCTTACTTCCTCACTGATCCATAAACGATTTTCCCAATCAATTTTGTCTTTTTTAAAGGCTAACTGTGAACGAAAAAGCAGTGACAATCCCGTTTCATTCTTCTCGGTACTATCGGCCGTATGATCGTAGGTGGCATTAAAATTAATCCCTCCTCCTACGCTGATACCCCATTTCCAGTTTGATGCAAGTTCACTACCGGGTTGCATCTGAAGCATGCCACCGCCGATAATCTCCATAGTGGTTTCATCCTTCTGGACAAGAACGAAACGGACAAATTCTCCGGGAAGCAATCGAATCGTCACAAAATTCGTTAATGTATTATAACTTTCACCGACACCGAAAATTTTATATATCCCCGCTTTTAATATCCAGGTTTTGACCCCTTCACCCAGATCGGGATTTCTTCCAAAGCCACGGCCATAGGGAATAAATTTATCTATCCGCGCCATCTCATATTCACCACGGAACGGCTGGTTATCCTTATCAACGACTTCAATAGAAAGGCCGCACCAACTCGGTATTACCGGCGTCGTCTTATTCTCGGTAACCTGTACCGTTCTTACAATCTTCTGTTTGTGCGGACCGCTTCCCAGCATCACATGATAGGTTCCCGGCATGAAGCTGTATTTTCTTCCGGCTTTTCCACTAGCGATCACCTTGCCGGTAGGATCAATAATATCAACATCCGGTTCTAAATTCGGATCGCTCATATAGGGAACAAAAAATGCTCCCATACCCAAACGCACATTCTCTTTATCCTCAGCCATCTGTACGGAAATCGGAGGAGCATCCCATGTTTTTGCGGCCTGATCAAGCCATGTCGGTGAATGGGGAGAAAACACGGGAACCTTTTTTTCAATACTGTCACGGGGGACGACAAAATCGAAATACTGTTCTTCGGTTATCTCTTCACCGGGGAGGTCTGAAGGCGGTTTGGCAAATGAAGGCGAAAAAGATAAAACAAATACCAGAATAACACTATAGCATCTATACTTGTTACTCACTCTCGTCTCCCTCGACAATATCATTACTCTCTTCTTCTGTACTTTCCTCTGGTCCGGTATTGGCAGGTATTCCATACTCTTTTGCCAGAACAACATCAATATCATGCAGCGCCTGAGTCATGATAAAATCCATGATTTGAGAAAGCTCTCGAACAACATATTCCGGATCATGCTGAAACACCTGTTTGCGACGATCAAAACGACGCATATATACCATGCGGTTATCGCTGAGTCTGGTAAGCTGGAATCTGAGTGCGAGATGGGCAAACCAGACGTCATCGCTGTCATACTCCTCAATCGCCTCAATATGCCCGGATAATTCATAATCAGGACGTGCACCTTCATCAAAACGCTTGACAACATGACTAACAAGTCTGGATGACGCCAGATGCTTATGCACTATATCGGTAATCATACGAATCGGTTTTACCGCCCATACTTTAAAAAAGTAGTACTGCAACTGAAAGGGGCTTTTACGATACACGATCTGTGGCCGTGCATAGGCCTGTTCAATGTCAAACTCTTTCACCCGGACAGTATAGGGATAGGGATTTTCATACGCTCTGGTTTTCAGTGGTTCAGGCTCATAATTGATAATATAAAACTTTTTAATCGGCACATTCCCGCAGCCGGACAGGCACACAATACTCAGCAGTACTGTAATAAATCCGAATAACCGTTTTCTTCTCATTTAATTCTCCGCTGTTTCTGGGGATCACCCCTTATAATAAGCGATGGATTTTCCATGAGCAGTTTCGACAATTCATTTATATTCTCAAGTGCTTCACGGAGATTCACCATTGATACGGTAATATCCTCCCGGCTCTGTTTTATCGTTAAGTCCAGGTTCTGTGACAGGTTTTTCATAGCTTGAGCCGTAGAATCTATATGGGTCATGATTTCAGCTAACTGGCCAAAGTCAACATTCTGATCGATTTTACCGGTAATGGATTGAACATCACTGGAAATACCTTCAACCTTATGCATAGTCCTTTTCGTTGAAGCTACAATAGTCTTAATATTTGGACTCATATCTGCAATAAACGTTCGTGCAGTATCAGTTAACCCCTGTACATTTTCAAGAATCTTCTTTATCGACGCTAGGCTGTCCGGATGGGTGAGTATATTCAAATGGTTTAATAAAAGCTCTACTTTACCGACAATAATTTCTGCCTTACCACTTATCGCATGCAACAGAGACGGCTTTGATGGTATTTCCGAGTCCTCTTTCAGAACAGGCGCATCAGGACTGCCACCGGTAATTTCAATATAGAGTAACCCGGTAATTCCCATGAGCCCCGTCCTGGCCTGCATACCTTCGGTAACAGCAATTTTCCCGCGGTCAATGCGGTAGACCACTCTTACTTTAGTAAAATCATCCGGATCTAAAAGGATTTTGTCAATATTACCGATTTTCACACCGTTATATTTTACTTCCGCGCCATCTACGAGTCCGGAAATAGATTCCCCGCCGCCAAAAATGGAGTAATAGAGTTCTGTTCTGTCTTTAAGGCTAAAACCAACAGGAATCGCTATGAAAACCACTATCAAGAAACATCCCAGTATCATGAAAAAGCCAAGCCGTGCGCGTTGTGACTGTGAAATACTCATTATGCATTCTCCACATGAAAGAGTGGTGCGGTATCGCTTGAAACAGTCTCCTGATCAGCAGCTTTCCTTTTAAAGAAATCAAACACCGGTCCTCCTTCAATTTTACGGGCATCATCAAGAAGCCCGTCAAAAAGAAGCCGTCCCCTGTCAAGAAATATAATTTTATCCGCAATCTTTTCGATAGAAAGAAGTTCATGCGTGATCACAACAATAGTAATTCCAAGCGTTTCCCGAATTTTCAGAAGTAACTCATCAAGGCCGTTTGACGTTACCGGATCCAACCCCGCTGACGGCTCATCACAGAAGAGCAGCGGCGGGTCCATGACCAACGCCCGCGCCATGGCAACCCGTTTACGCATACCGCCGGAAAGTTCCTGGGGGTACAGGTCTGCGGCATGCGGCAGGTCAACCTGTGCCAGTTTAAGATGCACTATTTCATCAACCATGCTCCTCGAAAGCGACGTGTGCATTTGTAAAGGAAGCGCGACATTCTGACCGGCAGTCAATGATCCCAGAAGAGCCCCGTTCTGAAAAAGGATACCAACCTTTTTAAGCACACCCATGGTCTGCGGTGAATCAAGTTCTCCTATGGTCTGCCCGAATATTTTTACTGAACCGGAAAAAGGCCGTATCAAGCCGATACTATTTTTAAGCAATGTGGTTTTTCCACAGCCGGAAGTTCCCAGTATTACCCTGATTTCAAAGGGATAAATTTTTGTTGAAACATTCTGCAACACAGTACGCTCACCATATTTGGCAACCAAATTGTTTACTTCTATAATTGGTGTCTGCTTCTCCATATAGATAATCCGGAATGTTTTTAAAACTTATTTACCAAACATTTTTATATTATAGACAAATGAGAAAGCTGCATCCGCCATAATAATAATAAATATACCGTACACAACAGATGCGGTCGTCTTTTTTCCAACATCTTCAGCACCGCCTCTCACTTTAAATCCAAAATAGGCCCCTATCCAGATAATGAGCCATGCGAAAACTACCGATTTAATAATACTTATAATAAAATCTTTTACAAAAATATTCTTTACCATTTCACTCCAGAACAGGGATGGTGTCAGATTGACATAGAATATACTGACAACAAAACCGCCAAATATTCCCGCAACCATTGAAATAACGGCAAGCATGGGCATGGTCAGTGATATGGCCCAGAATTTTGGGACAACAATGAATTGTATGTGATTTAATCCCATGGTTTTTAAGGCATCCACCTCTTCCTGAACACACATCGTTGCAATTTCCGCTGTTGTCGCACTTCCTGATCGACCCGCGAGAATAATAGCGGTTAACAACGGCCCCATTTCCCGTATCATTCCCCAGGTAACCATTGCTACTAAAAACACATCAGCACCAAACTGTCTTAGCTGAATAGCTGATTGTATCGATAATACAATCCCAATAAGAAAATTCAATATGAACACAATACCAATTGCATTAAAGCCTAACTGATACATCTGCTCACCCAGGACACCCCTCCGGTAATCCCGTCTTTTCAACAGTCCGAAGGTGCCCCAGTAGATCGTCTCAACAAGGAGAGAGACGGCTATAATGAATTCATCGAAAAAATGGGCGGTTGCATTGCCCACCCGAACCAAAAAACCTCCTTCAGCCCGCGGCGGCGTTGCAGCAGGAGCAACAGCCCATCTCTCAATTGTCAACAGCAGCTCATCAGAAATGTTACAGAGCACTAATCGCCGGCCGGCCTTTTTATACTGCCTGTTGAGGAGATGAACCAGTGAAATACCTGCTGAGTCAACGGTTTTTGTTTTACTGAAATCAAGTTTTAATGTTCCTGCCGGTTTCTCCGTGGGCAAAGAACTCTTTTCTACCCATTCCCTGGTCAGCCGTTCGGGAAGTGCTATCGGACCGGCATGTGATGTGTGGTTTTTATCAGACATACTCGTTATGGTTACCTGACAGGTATTTTATTTATAGTATCGGTTATGGCAAGCTCTAACCGTATAATATAATGTAAATCAGGTGATTAAGCCGTTTCAATTATATAATACCTAAGTTGAGCGATTCTATGCGGAAAATAGCATATCATCCTTACCAGTCTTGA
>CBDVBE010000035.1:0-25870 GCA_965372145.1 uncultured bacterium
GCATTCTCCTCCTCAGAAATATCGATAAATATCCCGCAATACAGGTCCCCACCCTCAATAGAAAAAAGTCCCGCCCGATAGCTTACGTTATGTTCAGAAGCACTTTCCTTAACAGTAAGGCCTCCTCCTGCTGCTATCGCCCTCTCAAAGCAGTCGGAATGTATAACCTCAGCAGCCGACTGACCAATAGTTTCTTCTCCCGAACACTCAAACATTGTACTGAATGAGGGATTTACATATCGGATTATCGTATCCTTGTCAACAAGAAGCACCCCATTCGGTGTTTGCTCCAAAATTGCCAGGGCATATTTGTCTATCGCTTCCCTGTTTTTCTGTCTTTTTCGGTCTATTTTGTCTTCCATAGGCTCCTGATGCAATCCTAAGTATTTGATCTTTTTAATGGATTAATGATTTTCTCCCTGAATATCTCAACAGCATTTTCAACATCTGAACTGGTATACAGTTCATCATCAATCTGCCAATTGACCCCTTCACCGCATCGCTCCATACAGAACGAGCCTTTAAGTTCAATCTTGCTATCAAGTTGGTGCTCTTTCAGGAGACTGTTGAAGCGCTCAATTAAATCACGGGCACCTTTGATATGGCATGAACTACCCACACAAACAGTTACGGTAGGCATCTAAAACTTCCTTATTCTTTTAAAATTCTCATGCTATTCTTGCTGTGTTTCAACTGTTTTTTCAGCAACTTTCTTACGCTTTTTCTTATTAACCTCTTCCTCTTCACCAAAATAAAGTGCGTTTGTAATACAGGCCGCCACGCACGCCGGTTCTTTTCCCTCTGCCAGACGCTTTATGCACATATCGCATTTCAGAACACTTTTACCATCAAAGCTTATATCTATCATTCCAAATGGACATGCCTGCACACACATCTTGCAGCCTATGCACCGCGTTGAATCAATGAGTACCGGCCCCTCATCATTTTCACGATGAATAGCACCGGTAGGACAAACCTGTATACAGGGAGCCTCTTCACAATGATTGCAATGTACCGGAACCGCATGATAGTTATACACCTCTACTTTTATCCTGTGCCCCGGCTTTTCGCCAGCGTATATAGCTGAATGCAATTCTCCTTTTGACGAATGAGCAACTGCACAGGCCAGTTCGCATGATCTACAACCCAAACACTTCTTAAAATTAATAAAAATCTTCTTTTTCATTTTTCACCTCATAAAATAGCCATGAGTTCTATTCTTCATATGGAAATGCCTGGTCATACATCGGCGGTTTCAATTTCAATGCTTTCCGTTTATTGTCGATATGCTTAATCATCATATGGGCCGCTTTTATGGGATCCTCTTCAAAAGCCCATTTGCCGCCTATTTCTTCTTCCATGTCCACGGTAAGATATTTTGTCAGTTTCTCACTTCCCAGGACAGGCAAAGGAGTTGCTATAACAGTATAAACGCCTGATGCGACAAAATACATCCCGATAGAGACGGCTTTTTCCGACATCCATTCAGGTGCCGCACCGGCAACAGGCAAATCGGAAATATCTTCGCCTAATCCGCCTTCCTTGACTACCTCTGCTAAAATAGTTAAAATACGACTGTTGTCCACACAGGAACCGACGTGAAGAACAGGTGGTATTCCAACAGTTTCGCATATTTCCTGTAACCCTTTGCCGCACATAGAAGCAGCTTCCGGCCTGAGCAAACCGGCACTGGCTGCTGCAATAGCGTTACAGCCGGTCGTTACAACAAGGACATCGTTTTTAATCAATTCCTTGAGCATTGTTATATGACCGTAATTATGCTGGATTTTAGGATTATTACACCCTACAACCCCGGCAGCACCGCGCAAACGACCTTCAATAACAGCATTATTCAGGGGCCGGTAAGTACTGCGGTATTTTCCACCCAATATATTAAATACGACCTCAGTCGTAAAACCTGCGACTGCCTTCTCTTTTTCTTTTGGGATTTCTACATTTTTGCCTCTATTGCTGAAGTTTTCAATAGCCTTTTTAAGAATCACACGCGCAGTTTCTATAGCCTTATCCTCATGAAATTCTATATGCTCGACTCCTTCCATTTTACACTTAGGCGATGTTGTTATCAGCCTGGTATGAAAACAGTTGCAAAGTGAGCTCAAAGCCGGCATAATGCATTGTACGTCCACAATCATCGCATCCACAGCACCGGTTATTACAGCAAGTTCCTGCTGCAGGAAATCTCCGGCTACAGGAATTCCATGACGCATAAGTATCTCGTTACCGGTACAACACATCCCTGCAATGTTGATTCCTTCAGCACCTATGTCCTTTGCCATTTTAACGAGTTCTTTTTCCTGAGAAACTGCGACAATAATATCCGAAAGTGTCGGTTCATGTCCATGAAGAATTATATTTACAGATTTTTTTTCAAGCACTCCAAGGTTCGCACTGAAACGAATCGGCTCCGGTCCCTTGAACAGGATATCGGAGAACTCAGTTGCAATAAGCGATCCACCCCATCCGTCGGAAAGGCTTGTACGCATCGCATGTTTCATGAGATTTTTATAGTCAACATCAACACCTATATGTGTCCGGTGCATCACTTCAACAATTTCACGATCAACAGATCGAGGCATGACTCCTGCCTTTTTCCATGTCTCAACCCGTGCTGGTGGTGCATAAACTTCAGCACTCGTCAGGACACCTTCCTGTTTACCGAACTCATTCAAAACTACCTCTGAAACCTCTTTGGCGATCTGCTCTACATTCTTTCCTTCTGTCTCAACCCCATATCGGGCAGCTACTTCCTTCAGCTTCTTCTCGTCCTTCACACTATAATCCCGAGTGCCGCCATCAACTACCAATTTAAGTGTATGTGCGATATCGCGGCCATGGTCGGAATGAGCGGCAGCTCCTGCCGCAACCATACGTATAAGGTTTCGCGCTGCAATTGTGTCGGCGTTTGCCCCGCATATTCCAGCCTGGGGACCTTCACCGAATGGGTCTATTCTGCAAGGCCCCATACTGCAGATTCTACAGCATATTCCCAACTGACCGAATCCACACTGTGGCTGCATTTTCTCATAACGGTCCCATGCGGTCTCAATCCCCTCCGATGCCGCACGCTTTATCATCTGACGCGAGGCTTTTTCAATACTCACTGATTCCTTAGCCATGTTTCAACTCCTTTTGCAATTTTATCTTCAAATTATTTATTTCCTCAATAACAGTATCTTCAACTTTATTATTATAGTCTCTCAATGAATCAGAAAAGGGAATTGCACACCACACCTCCTGATTTATCGCTTCTCTAATGCGCTCAATATCTTCCTTTTTATGAATCTTATTCGCCACAGGAGCAACATTTTTTATTTTAAGGTCTGCGGCTAATTTACTTATGCGATTAAATGTCTGCACACCCGGTATTGTTGATTCCACCACAACGAGCAACTGATCCACAAACTGAGCCGTTCCCCTGCCAAGATGCTCAATACCTGCTTCAAAATCTATAATGACAACCTCATCCCGCTGAATCAAGAGGTGATTGAGCAACTGTTTTATCATGACATTCTCAGGGCATACACATCCGCTGCCCCCCCGTCTGACCGTTCCCATAGCCATCAGCTTGATGTTGTCTTTTTCTACAGAGAACCTGTCAGGAATATCATCAACTTTAGGATTCATCTTAAAATAAAGCGTGGCCTCATCCGGTGCTACACCCACCCGCTCCTTTATCAGCTCTTTCATTTCTATTAGAGGTGTAATTTCAAGTTCTGATGGAAAACCCAATGCACTGGCCAGATTAGCATCAGGATCTGCATCAATGGCTATAACTTTTAAACCGTCATTCGCAAAAGAATGAG
Source organism: uncultured bacterium (assembly GCA_965372145.1). Lineage (GTDB taxonomy): Bacteria > Fibrobacterota > Chitinivibrionia > Chitinivibrionales > JANQEN01 > CBDVBE01. The sequence goes on from CBDVBE010000035.1 coordinate 3,825, forward strand.
CAAGAAGTGCAGCAAACGTTGTCTTACCCACTCCACCTTTGCCGGATATAGCAATTTTCATTAACGAAGTAACCCTTTCAAATTATGCAGCTCCGCTCTCAGACTGGAGCTCATTTTCCTTAAATACTGAAACCGGCGCTTCCTCACCAACATCTCTGCCCGGAACGTAATCAAACATTTCCTGCAATTCTTTTCCAATCAAAGTGAACACTTTTGACACCGGCAGTTGATTGGGACAGGCACTTTCACACATACCGCACCCCACACAGGAAGTCGCCATGTGCGTAAGCCGGGTGATATGAAATATCAACGTATCACTGGGCATGCGAATTGCGCCTTTTCGATCAGCCAGTTTTAAAAACTGATCCGCTCTATGCTCAAAAACAGGTGAATTGAATACACACTCTTTGCAGTAACAAATCGGACAGACATTCATACAGTTATGGCAGCGAATGCAGGTTGAAAACACCTCAAGCAGTTTATCAATACCACTGAACTGTTCAGTTAATTCACGTGACGCCTTTTCGCGTGCTTCCCGCCTTTTATCAGTAACCTGTGCGACTGCTTCTTCGCGGCCTTTTGGGAGTCCATCGGTTACATTCAAAGAAAGTTTATCCGTAAGCTCCTTCTCAAACCGTTCTCCAATAATTATCGATACCTCCCGGGCACTATCACTATTAAAAAGTCCTATCGTTACATCTGCATTTATAGGAGCGGGATGTTCACAGATTTGACATGCTTCCCGTATCGAATCGCTGCCGTTTCCATTAATTAAAGCCTGCGAAAATGCAGCCCGTACTTCCTCTGACATTGCGGCATAATTTTTCACTTCACAGGTACCATAACAATCCACACCGATTGTTACTACATTATCAAGATTCACCTGGAGAAACTTGGACAATTCCACTGCTGCCCGAAGTTCGCATGACTTTAGAACGACCCCTATGCGGCCGTCAAAATTACCTGAGGTTAATTTTGACAGTATCTGAGCAGACTGTACCGCCATAGTCGGCGCTATCGGATTCGAATCTTTCAGCATCGCCGGGTCTTTAATCAGGGTTTGAACAAAACCATCCTTACCCGGAAGCATCTTTGGAATTAATAATGCATTAATAACCTGCGTCTCCAGGAGTTGTTTTAGAAATCCCTGTAGATTTTCTATAACATTTCCCTCTTTGATTTCTACTACTGTATGCTTCATTGTATACACTCCATAATTATGCCATCCATAATTCTTTAATAGGGTTCGGCCCTTTCTTTTTCAGTTCTTCAACCATCTGGGTTATCGTATCAGCGAATAATTTCCCCTCTGATGCGCTAATCCAGCGAAGCCAGAGCCGATCCTCATCATATCCCAGTTTGCTTAAAATCTTTTTTAGAATCGCCACACGCCGGCGGGCTTTATAATTACCATTCTGATAGTGACAATCCCCCGGGTGACATCCACCGATAAGCACGCCGTCAGCGCCTTCAATTAGTGCTTTTAGCACATAGATCATATCAACAGCACCGGAACACATAAGGCGTATTATCCGGACATTGGGTGGATACTGCAATCTGCTGGTACCTGCAAGATCCGCACCGGTGTAGGTACACCAGTTACATAAAAATGCCACTATCTTCGGTTCATACTCTGCCATAGAATTCCTCCACATCAGTAACTGTATTTATATCGTATTTATTCTAAAATTTCATCCAGAACATCAAGCATCGTTACTCTTTCAAAGTCGTATTGCTGCGAAGCGCCATTGGGACACGCAATGGTGCAGGTACCGCATCCTTTGCAAAGATCCTCCAGAACCTTTGCCTTGTTGCTTACTTCGTCAATAATACGTGCATCATAGGGACAGGCTGCAACGCAGAGACCACAGCCGCTGCAGCGACGTTCATTCACAAAAGACTGATTTTCAGAAAAGCTTTCAACACCGCTCCACAACAGGGCAGAGGCCCTCGCAGCCGCTGCTTTACCCTGGCATATCGCATCCTCGATATGGTTTGGCGAATGACAGAGCCCGCAAAAATACTTACCACGGTCTACCGAATCAAGCGGTGCTGCCTTCGGGTTGGCCTCCGCGAAGAAACCGTCCGCGTTTAACTCGACGTCCGCTATTTCCGCCAGTTCCCGATTGTCATCAGGCTCTATGCCCACGGAAAGAACCAGGAAGTCGGCGTCAACGCTTTTCTCTTCATTAACGATAGCGTCAAAGAAACGTATTGAAACCTTGCCGTTCTTTTCCGACACTTTCGGTTTGTCAGTTGCCTCATACCGCACAAAGAGAACGCCCTGTCCGCGTGCCTCAAGATATTTCTTTTCATAAAATCCATAGGTTCTGATATCACGATTCAGCACATAGATATTCACTCCCGGATTAATTTCTTTCAACTTCAGGGAATTTTTTACCGCGTGATTACAGCAGACGCGGCTGCAGGAGGGACGGTTCTCATCCCTTGATCCGACGCACTGAATCATTACAATATTTTCAGCGTTCTTTGCCCGCTCATCTCCCTCTGCCATGAGACTTTCGAACTGTCGCTGGGTAACCACATTCCGGTTTTCACCGTAAAGATATTCTTTAACAGAAACTTCCCTGCCGCCGGTCGCAAATATGACTGCGCCGTGCAGAATCTCTTTTTCTTCTTCACCAATTGATATACGGGAAGTGAAATTACCCCATGTCCCGGTGAGGGATGTAAGCGTTGCTTCCTTTAGCACCTCTATATCTTTACCTGACTCAACCTGTGATACGAGGTCTTTCACCAGGCTTTGAATATCCGATCCCTTTAAAGTAAAATGTGCTGTTCTTCCAAGGCCGCCGAGCTCGTTTTCCTTCTCGACAAGTGTCACCCTGATTCCCTGCCGGGCAAGGCTCAGACTGCTTGTCATACCGGCAATGCCGCCGCCGATAACCAGCACTGCCGGCTGCAGCTTCTTTTTACCAACTCTCACCGGGTAGCCACGCAGCACTTTTCTGATACTCGCCGAAATCAATCCCACAGCTTTTTTCGTTGCTGCTTCAGGATCGTCTATATGCACATCAGCACAGAGCTCACCGATATTGGCATTATCAAAATAAAGGTTTTCAAAATCCGGTTCTTCAAGGCTCTTTCGCAGCTTCCTGCTCAGGCTTATACTTCTGTATCCGGCCAGTATAATCCGGTTTAACTTCTTCTCGAGTATTATTTTCTTTACCGCGTCTATTCCCTTTTTCAAAGAGGTAATATCAACTTTCTCTATGCAGGCAACGTTCTTGTTCTGTTTGAAACTATCGATGAGTGTATCTATATGCAGCCCCTGCTGAAGCATTCCTTTCGTATCACATAAAAAGATTCCGATTTGTAACTCCTCATCCTCCGGTAAAACTCTTTTTTCCGCTTCATCGCCGGTTTCCTTCGCTTCAAGTTTGTCCAGTAGGTTTGAAACATCATCAGCAGCGCTGCAAGCGTCAACAACGGTTTCCGGAATATCCTTCGGCTCCCTTAAAGCCCCACCCACGTAAATTCCCGGTACTGAGGTGCTTGTAGGATTGAACTCGTTGGTTGCACAAAAGCTGTACTCGTTTAAATCAACACCCAGATGTGTGGCAATCTGCTTTATATCTTCCGGGGGTGCAACTCCGACGGAAAGTACCACAGTGTCAAACTCTTCCTCTTTCAGCTCACCGCTCTCCGTTCCGTAAGCAACCAGCAGGTTATTCGTTCTTTTCAGCTCCCGGATACTCGAGATTGCGCTTCGTATATATCGGACACCATATTCATTTTTCGCTTTTTCATAATACCGCTCGTAATCCTTACCCATGGTACGCACATCCATATAAAAAACCGCCGTGTCCAGATTCTTTATACGATCTTTAGAAACCATGGCCTGCTTTGTCGCATACATGCAGCAGATACTGGAGCAATACTCCCGACCGCAAGCGATATCCCGCGAGCCAACGCACTGTATAAAGGCAAGCTTCTCTATTTTGTTTCCATCGGACATGCGTTGCGGGATTCCGCTTGTCGGACCTGAAAAACTAATCATGCGCTCATACTGTATACCGGAGAGTACGTTTGTATATCTGCCGAAACCGAATTCACCCTTAAGCTTTGCCGCAAAAGGTTCAAAACCGAATTCCATAACAATTGCGCCTACCAGCAGCTTCTTCTCCTCCGCTTTCTCTTCAAGATTAATTGCCTGCGGTGTGCATACCTTCAGGCATTCCCCGCATTTCGTACAGGTTTTGTCGTCAATTATATATGACCGTGGTATGGCCTGTGCAAAAGGCAGGTAAATCGCTTTACGTTTTTCAAGGCCCCCGCCGAATTCACTGTCAACCGCAACCGGGCAGACTTCAGCGCATTTGTCACATAAGCTACATTTCTCTATATCAACAAACCGGGGCCTTTCAGTATAGGTAACCTCAAAATTACCGGCTTCACCACTGAGCCCCGTAATATTGCTGTTGGTAATGACCTCTATATTCTCGTGGAAATCGCTTTCATATATGGGGCATAATGCAGGAGGTTTCGGACTCATGAAACAGACACCACAGGAATTGGTGGGAAACTGCCGGTCTAAAAGCGGAAAAAATCCGCCGATAGCAGGCGCACTGTCCAGCATAAACACACGATGATCCTTCTCAGCCAGTAGCAAAGCTGACTGTGTTCCCGCAATACCACCGCCAATCACTAATACATCTCTATTTGCCATTTTACTCATAGCCTATCTAAGATTTACTGATTTCAATAACGGTACGGGGTTTACAACGTGATTCTTCCACCACTTGTTTCTTTTAGCTAAGTCCATTGCAACTCCCATTAACTCTGAAAAATAAAATACCGGTATTTTTGTATAATTTTTACCTGTTTGATACATATCAAGGTTTATCTGGCAGAGTCCGCAGCTTGATATAATACAATTCGCGCCCGCTTCCACAGCCATTGAGCATATCAAATCAGCCCTGTCATTGGCGACATTCGCATGGGTCAACGAGGCGTCTACGCCGCAGCATTCCGTCTTATAAGACCAATCCAGCGCCTCCCCACCCAGTGCGGTCACAATCTCGTCAAAAAACGTCGGGTTTTCACAATCACCCATTTTTACTATTTCAGGGTGGCGAACTAACTGACATCCGTAATACGAAACAACCTTCAGTCCGGTAAGAGGCTTTTTTACCACTGCTTTAATTTTATCAATCCCTACCATCTCGAGCAGCACTTCATGCATTGCCTTAATATCGACATTTCCTTTATAGGTAAATCCAACCACATCCTCAAGCTGTTTCTTCATTTCCGGGTCATTCTCCAATGCATTCTGAGCGCGTTTTTCCGCATTGAAACACCCTGTGCAGGGAACTGCCATCGGTAAACCTTTCTCCTGCGCTTTGGCAATATTCCTTGCGGGAAGGGCAAGGCCCAGCAAGTTGCTCAAACTCTTTGCCGATGCACCGCCACAGCAGTTCCAGTCATCTATCTCTGATAGCTTCACATCCAGCGCTTCAAATACCGCCTGTGCCGATTTGCTGTATTCAATAGATGTTGAATGCGAGGTACAGCCGGGATAGTATGATACTTCCAACGTCTATTCCTTTCCGGCCAATTGGCCCTTTGTTTTATATCCCTTTTTATACATGCTTTTTATCTCGTCAAAACTCTTGATCCGCTTCGGAATAAAGGGAAGTTTGAATCTGCTTAACAATAATACTGCGGATCTGATGGTAGAAACTAAATCCCGAGCTTTAACCTTAATTATGGTCCTGGCCATAAAGGGTATATAAAATGTCATTTCATGAAGGCGGCCCCACATTCCCACACTTCTTACAAACTCCTCATGAAATACCACTATCTTCTTCTCTTTTGTGTACGCCAGTCCCTCTTCTATGGACATCTCCTTTAACGTATCTATAATTACACTTATATCAATGTCATTCGGGCATCTGACCCCGCAGGTCATGCATGACACACACATCCAGATGACGTTGCTTGAAAGCAATTTTTTCTTTTCACCGTATTGGATCATGCGGATTATGGTATTAGGTTTATAATCCATATAGCTGCACATCGGACATCCTACAAAGCATTTCAGGCATTGATAGCACAATTTCAGTTTCTGTCCGCTTCTATCTTCTACTTCCTCAGCGAATGTCTTGTATTCTGCCATTACTTTGTAACTCCTAAATTATGCTTATAGATAATCTGCTTTTACACTTCACGAGTCCCGCACTTAATCCAATGCCGCATTAACCATTTCCATTACTTGTGTTGCTTTATATCCAAGCTGCTGTATAGCTCCGGACGGACACGCCATGGCACATGCCCCGCATCCTTTACAGAGAGCCTTATTTATCTTTGAAATCTTCTTCCCTTTTACCGTCACTATCTCCGGTGCACCATATGAGCATATTGCCTCACAGATTCCACAACCGGCACATACATCCTCATCCACTGAAGATACAATTGCCTCCGGCAGGTAGTAATCCTTCGAAATTACGGTAGCAGCACGACCTGCAGCAGCTTCCGCCTGTGCTATAGTCTCGTCAATATTCTTCGGATTATGTGCGATTCCCGCTAAAAAGATCCCGTCTACTGAAAAATCTACCGGGCGCAGTTTCATATGGGCTTCAAGGTAGAATTTTTCCTGGTTCAGAGGCACTTTAAGCATTTTTGCCAACTCTTCAGCATCCTCATACGGAACAATGGCAGGAGCAAGGACAATCAGGTCAGCGTTTATTTCGATGATACTTCCCAACAGTTTATCGTAGACTTCAACAGTCAAGTTCTCCTTACCGGAAGAGACAGCCGGTTTTTGATCCAGGTCGTACCGTATAAATTGTATTCCCATTTCCCGGGCTTCGGTATAATACTTCTCAAGGAATCCATAGGTTCTCATTTCCCGGTACAGAATATATACCTCGGTATCGGGAGAGGTCTCTTTAATCTTCATTGCGTTCTTTACAGCCTGTGTACAGCATATCCTGCTGCAGTACATTCTTTCAGGTTCGCGGGATCCGACGCACTGTATCATCACCACATTCTTGGCCTTAAACGCACTTTCTGCAAGTTTTTCCTCTAATTGACGCTGGGTAACGACTCTCTCGTCAGAGCCGTAGAGATACTCATTCGGGGTGAATTCCTGCGCACCGGTGGCAACTATTATCGCGCCGTGTTCAATTTCAGTCTCTCCGTCAGGATGTTTTATTTTTGTTTTAAAATTCCCGACAAAACCGTCAACATCTTTTATAGTTGTATTAAGCCAGACTTTGATATTTTCATGTGCATTAACTTCCTCAATCACCTCTTTGAGCCTCTTCCGGGGGTCCCTTCCGTCAACAAGGGTGTAAATATGCCTCATATGACCGCCGAGCTCTTTATCCCGCTCAACAAAGTTTACCTTAAAACCCTGGTTCGCAAGGCTCAAAGCCGCAGTTATTCCGGCTATCCCGCCGCCGATAACCAGTGCGCTGCTGTTTACCGGAATAGAAACAGTATACAGCGGCTCTAAAAGCCGTGCCTTCCCAACAGCCATTGCTACCAGCTCTTTCGACTTCTCAGTGGCAACTTCAGGCATTTCTCTATGTACCCATGAGCACTGATCCCGGATATTTGCCATCTCAAAAAGGTAGGGATTGAGGCCCGCATCCCGAACCGTCTCCCGGAAAAGGGGTTCATGAGTCCTGGGAGTACAGGAGGCCACAATGACCCTGTTTAAATTCTTCTCTTTTATTACCTGTTTAATTTTTTCCTGGGTATCCTGGGAGCACGTATACAGGTTATCTTCGGCATACATAACATTCCTGAGGGTTCGTGCATATTCTACAACAACGGGAACATTAACCACCCCGCCGATATTGATGCCGCAGTGGCAGACAAAAACACCTATTCTCGGCTCCTTCCCCACCACCTCTATCTCGGATGGGTATTGCTTTACTGTGGTTAATGTATTGCGCACATCGGGAAGCAGGCTTCCGGCACGCGCTGCAGCGCCGCTTGCCTGTGTCACTGTCTCCGGAATATCTTTGGGCCCGCTGGAAGCTCCGCAGGTGTAAACACCCTCTCTTGTTGTGTCAAGAGGAGTAAAGCCGCTTGTCTTCAGGAAATTATATTCATTCAGCTCAACATTAAGGGTCTCTGCAAGTCTCTTAAAGTCAGTGTTCGGCTCAAGTCCTACCGAAAGGACAACCAGGTCAAACTCCTCCAGCCCGAATCTCCCCTCTTCATCCTCATATTTTACAACCACCTTCCCATCAAGCTTCTCCTCGGCTGAGGATACCCTGCTCCTTTTAAATACGACACCGTACTCATCCCTCGCACGCTCAACATATTTGTCAAAATCCTTACCGAAGGCACGAATATCCATATAAAAAATAGTCGGCTCAACACCCTTCTCATGCTCCTTTGCAATCACTGCTTCTTTTATAGCGTACATGCAGCAAACCGATGAGCAGTATTCATTACTGCATTTCTTGTCCCGGGAGCCCACGCACTGGATAAAAGCCAGCTTCCGTATCGGCCCATGGTCGGAGGGACGGGCCACATGTCCCTGGGAAGGGCCTGAAGCTGAAAGCACCCGCTCAAACTCAATACTTGACAAAATATTACCCGAGCGTGAGTATCCCAGGCTGAACTTTCTTTCGGGATTGAATTCGGCAAATCCGGAAGCTACGATAACAGCACCAACTTCAATCTCCTCTTCGCGGTCACAGTCCTCATGCTGGATAGCCTCAGCCTGGCAGATATTGGAGCAACCCTTGCAATCAAGCTTATCGGTAAGCTTGAGACAGTGATTTGCATCTCTCACATAGAGCCGCGGCACAGCCTGAATGTAAGGCGTGAAGATTGCCCTGCGGTACGCAAGTCCTTCATCGAATTCGTTCGGTATAACTATTGGACAGCAGCTATCTATTTCTATAGCCTCTTCCGGGCATTTCTCAACACACTCCCAACAGCCGGTACATTTTGTCAGCGTATAAACCGGTTTATCACAGTTGCACTCACTGGCCTGCTCTTCACTGCATACCACACCGACAAAAGCAACAGACTCACTATCTATGAGGTTGTCCTCAGCGAGCGCTTTAACTGCACGCACGTCACACCCTCTGGCAACAACACCAAGTTTTACACCGGGAGAAGCCTTTAACAGGTTACGCAACAACTTTGCCATGGGATGGCGGGGTTCAATAACCAGTTGGCTTAAATCATCATCCTTTTTAAAGACATAGGGGCCTACTTTTCCCCAGCGCTGCCTCAGGCCGAGAACGCCGTCATATCCGCTCTTAAGAAGCTGCTCAACCTTTTCTATTATGTAGTTATTTCTTTCATCCATTTTCATTTACTCTTGGTTACGCTTACTGCACAAACCTTAAGGACAGGTATTTTCGAGTCAGGATCCAGAACCGAGATAGTCAATGTATTTGCAGCACATTCTGCAAAATGGAAAGGAATAAAAACAGTTCCCTGAGGAACACGTTCAGTAACCTTCGCACCAATCTCTATCTGTCCCCGCCTTGATTTCACTGTGACTTTATCTTTATCGGAAACCTTAAGATTGTTCGCATCCTCCGGATGTATCTCTATGTATCCGGTTGGCACTTCATAATTAAGCAAAGAAATGCGCCTGGTCATTGAACCGGTATGGAAATGGAATATGGTTCGCCCTGTTGTCAATATAAATGGATATTCCTTATCAACATCCTCTGCTGTAGGCTGGTATTCTATGGCATGAAAGTGACCTCGTCCCCGTGCGAATTTACCCTTATGCAAATATGTCGTACCAGCACTGTCTTTGTCAGGGCAAGGCCATGCCAGGGTCTCACCATTGTCAAGACGTTCGAAGGTGATACCGCCATAGGATGGCGTAAACCGGGCAATCTCTTCCATAATTTCTTTCGGACTGTCAAATACAAAATTATCAGCACCCAACCGCTTTGCCACATCACAGATTATCTGCCAGTCCTGACGTGCATCGCCAACCGGATCAATCGCTTTTCGTACCCGTAATACCGTACGATCAGTATTGGTAAAGGTTCCATCCTTCTCTGCAAAAGAAACGCCGGGTAGAACGACATCCGCCAACTGCGCCGTCTCAGTCAGAAAAATATCCTGCACTACCAGAAATTCAAGATTTTCAAACGCCTTACGGACATGATTAATATCCGGATCAGACATCATCGGGTTCTCACCCATGATATACAGGCCGCGAAGCGTTCCTTCTTCAGCGGCATTCACCATCTCGACAACGGTCAGTCCCGGATTCCCCGGAAGTGGTATGCACCACGCCGATTCGAATTTATCATGTGCCGTAGCATCCGCAATCTTCTGATAACCTGAATAAACATTCGGCAATGCTCCCATGTCACAGGCCCCCTGCACATTATTCTGACCACGCAGAGGATTAACTCCACAGCAGGGTTTACCGATATTTCCCGTCAGCATTGCTAAATTGGCAGTTGACTTAACGTTATTCGTTCCCCTGATATGCTGGGTAATACCCATTGAATAGAGAAGCATGGCGGAATCGGCTTTTGCATATACACATGCAGCCTCAACCAGTTTATCAGCCGGAATACCAGTAATCTTTTCAACCATTTCCGGTGTATATTCAGCTACCTTTTTCTCTAGTTCTACGAATCCCTCTGTACGTTCTTCAATGAATGCCTTGTCATGTAGTCCTTCACTGATGATAACATTCATAAAGCCATTCAGCCATGCCACGTCTGTTCCGGGTTTCTGACGCAGGAAGAAGTCAGCTTGAGCGGAAAGCGGTGTCTCACGCGGATCAACCACAATCAGAACCGCCCCTCTTTCCTTTGCCTTTAATACACGCGAACCGATTAATGGGTGCTGCTCAATAGTATTGCTGCCGGTAATCAGGATACATTTCGCATCAGCTACTTCGGGTATCGAATTGGTCATTGCACCGCTTCCGAAAGCAGCAGCCAGGCCGGCAACAGTTGACGCATGACACAACCTGGCACAATGATCCACGTTATTAGTACCGATTACCGCCCGCGCCAGTTTCATAAATAGATAATTTTCCTCATTGGTACACTTCGCAGAGGAAAGCACGCCAATTGCATCTGCCGAAGACGCCTGCTTTATCTTGGTAAGTTCCCTGACAACGGCATCCAATGCCTCATCCCATGAAGCTTCTATTAATTCTCCATTCTTACGAATTAACGGCGTGGTGAGACGGTCTTTATGATTGACAAATTCGTATGCATGCAAACCTTTAATGCACAACCTGCCTTCACTGATCCTGTCTGCAAGGCAGGGCTCGACGCCGACCAGTTTACCATCAGCTACAACGAGGTAAAAGTTACAACCGCATCCGCAAAAAGGGCATGTCGTCAAAATAAAATCGTTACTCATCATTCCATCCCTTCGCTCTGCGGCCGGGGAACGACTCAAGAACTTTCTTCTTCTGCTCCTCAGACAACCCCGGGACAAAATCGAATATCTCTTCCGAGTCTTCATGCCGGATAAGGTCTACCAGGGTTCTTAACGGTAAATGGCCGGGGCAGGACAACTCGCAGAAACCGCAATGCGTGCAGCGTTTGATCACGTGGTAGGCGCGTACGAGGTGGTAGAGCGGCGGCGGCGGCAGTTCTCCGGGCGTTACCCACTCTTCCAGCCGGCACTCCTCATCGACAAAAACCGGACACACATCCCGGCACCCATAGCACTTGATGCACTTGGACATCTGATGCTGCCAGTATTCCAGCCGCTCTTCCCTGGTCATCTGCCGTACCTTAACCAGCTCCTCAGCAGGCGTCTTTTTCCTGTCTGGATGATCGTCCAGCACAGCCTGTGCCTGGTCGCGGAAGATACTGCTCATGGCGTTTTTATCTTCATTTTCCTTGATACAGGCTACCGCGCAGTCACCGCACTGTACGCACTTTATTTCGTCAACCTTAATACGCCCTACCCAGCGTTCTCCGTCATGTTCGACAATATCAGCTTCATCAGGCACGTCAACCTTTGCGCACAGGCCGCAGCCGGTGCACTTCTCCGGGTCCACATAACGGGCTTTCCGCCGCACCTTAACGGTATACTGTCCTGCTTCACCCGCAATACTGTCAAGGTCAGCATAGGTTACCAGCTCTATGTTGATATGCCGGCCTGCCTGGACAAGCTTCGGGGAGAGAATACACATGGCGCAGTCATTGGTGGGAAAGGTCTTATCAATCTGCGGCATAGTACCGCCGATAGACGGGCTCTTGTCAACCAGGTAAACTTTATACCCGCTTTCGGCAAGGTCAACAGAAGCCTGCATACCGGCGATACCGGAGCCGATAACCATCACTGCACCAACGTTCTTTTTCTGCGTGTTTGTTTGCTTTTCCATGCTTATATCTTTAATCTGATTACATTACTTTAGTGTTTTAGTCCCACATAGTGAAGCTTTAGTGCTCTAATATCACAATTCTTTTATTGTCCTCTCAATGTTCTCCTTTATCTGTTCCTTTGACACATCTCCAGCACCGGTTAAAAGATTAATACTGTCTTTTCTGAATTCATTGGCTGCTTGAGTCAGGTTCTCAATCTTTTCCAAAAGCTCGGCTGGTGCATGCCCCTCTTCGATGGCCATGTCTCTCAGAACAGTCATGATATCAGCGAAACTGACCTCCTGGGGACAATTTGCCGTACATGCATAGCATCGTGCACAGAGCCAGATCATCTTTGATGATAATACTTCTTTTCGCATGCCAAGAAGAATCATCCGGATAATCTTGCGGGGATTATAACCACTTTCCACCTGAAAAACCGGACATCCACTGGTGCATGTACCACATGAAAAACATTTTTTTATATTCTCTGCACCGGGTTTACCCGCGAGTTCATACTTAAAATTCGAATCTAATTTACTTACGACAACTTTATCCATCTCTGATATCTCCTGATTTCGTGAAGCGTATCTTGTGAAGCGTATCTCGTGAAACGTATCTCGTTATTCGTTTTACTACGTTCTTTTCACGTTTCACGCTTCACGAACAACGCTTCACGCTCTACACCTTTGGTCTCGGCAGCAGTCCAGCCTGTTCAACAATCTCCGGAACTCTTTTCTCCCATTCAATTGCCATTAAATGCACACCGGCTATTCCTTCCATCTCTCTAAACCGGTTTATCTGTTCAACACAAATTTTTATCCCCTCAGCGGCTTTATCCTCCGCCTTGTCAAGTCTCTCTATATAATAATCCGGAACTGTCAGGCCCGCCACTCTGTCTCTGATATATTTTGCCATGCCGACAGATTTCAGCGGGGTTACTCCAGCCATTATCTTAACTTTCTCATGTACGCCTCTATCACAAACTTGTTTCATCCATTCTTCGAATCTCTCCATATCATAAACACATTGCGTTTGAATAAAATCCACACCGGCCGCGACTTTCTTAGCAAGCCTTATCACTCTGAACTCAAAAGGATCACCAAAGGGATTCGCTGCTGCGCCGATAAAAATCCTCGGCTCAACCACCGGTGCTTTCTTGCTGTTTTTAATTTCATCACCACAGACGAAAATCTTTTCATCCCGCATCTGTTTAAGCATATTGACCAGTTGTATTGAGTCCATATCAAAGACATTCTTGCTTGTTGGATGATTGCCGAATTTCTGGTGATCACCGGTCAGACATAAGATATTCTTAATACCGAGGGCATAAGCGCCAAGTACGTCACTCTGGATTGCTATACGGTTTCTATCACGACAGGTTATCTGAATTATCGGCTCCAAACCTTCCTGCATTGCAAGATACCCTGCGGCGATGGAAGACATTCGTACAATTGCAGTCTGGTTATCGGTTATATTTACGGCATCGACATTTCCTTTAAGATAGCCGGCCTTGGTTTTAATAACCTCAACATCAGCACTCTTTGGTGGGCCCAGTTCACCACTAACAACGAATTCACCCTTTTCAAACAATTTCTCTAAACGACTGCCAGCTTTTAATTCACTCATAGAACCATATCCTCTCTAACTATTTTACCCGGTCCGCCGTCCCGGCCGGTGCTCCAATCTTTAACCGGCTGATTCTCTTCTAATTTATCAAGAATATTAAGAGCTTTCATTCTATCATAAATAAGCTGCCATGCACAATCAAGGTTATCCGGATCTACTTCACACTTACCATTCTGAGAACCTCCGCACGGCCCATTAAGCAGGCTTTTTGAACAACGAGCAATAGGACACACGCCACCGAACTTCTCCAAAACACACTCTCCACAGCCTGCACATCTTTCAGTCCAGACACCCTGCTCCAGGGTTGTACCATAAAATTTGGTATTCAACGCAGGCAGAACTCTTGTGCCTTCAAATACCTCACTGCAAAACTGAACGCCGACACCACAGGCCAGAGAAAGAACAACATCCGCCCACGCGATTTTATCCTTTACTTCATCAAAAAATTCCCTGTCGCACTGTCGTTCAATAGTAGCTTCCTGAATTTCCATGTCAATGCTGTTTTCTTTGTTCGAAAGGCGTAGTGTTGAGGCTAATACTTCCACCTCTTTCTCCCCGCCGGCCATGCAAACGGTTACACACGTTCCGCAGCCAAGTAGTAATACCTTTTTGTAGCCCTTAATTGTTTCGAGAATCTCGGTAAAAGGTTTTTGTTCTGCAACAATCATTTTTCTTTCCTCTGTTATCTCTGAAAAAAATACGCTATCACCTTGATAACATTGAGTAGAAGCAGAAGGCCTATACATAATCCTTCTGCTTAACTCACTGTTAAGTAATAGAAGCTTTCATTTCCTCAATTACTTTAGCGACCTTATGAGAATCCACCGAAGAAACAAAATCTATTTTTACCCTGTTTTCATTAATACCGGCTTCTTTCAGTGCTTTTTTTATCATTGCAACTCTCTTGCGAGCTCTATAATTTCCCTTAAGAAACTTGCAGTTGTCCAATGGACACCCCAGAATAATGACGCCGTCACAACCGTTTTCGAAACATTTTAACACGAATCCGGTCTCTATTTTGCCCGAGCACGGCAACTTTATAACAGCAACCGAACCCAGTATCTCAGCGTCCCCCATACTGTCAACTGCTTGTAACGCAGAGTTTTCGCAACAGAATAGAATTATTGTATCGTTATCTGCCATTTAGTTAACCTGTTTAATCAATTCCTCTTCAGTATATTCCGGAAGCGTTATAGCTTTTGCCGGGCATTCCCCTACACATATCCCGCATTTCTGACACGCTTCGGGTACAGATTCTGCAGCCTTTTTCTCTCCATTTACTATCATCGCCTTATGCGGGCAACTTCTGATGCACGTAAGGCACAATGCACATTTATCTTCATCTACTACAGCATTCGACAGCTCTACCTCAAGAAATTTCTGTGATAATAATGCATGTACAGCCAGTGCTGTTGCTTTAGCATCGGTAATAATTTGAGGCACATAATACTGCCCCCTGCAGGCTCCCGCAATAAAAACACCCGGTCGATTGGTTGATCCGGGAAACAGATGCACAGTGTTATCCTGCATATGATTTTGAATATCCGTTGAAATTCCTACTGTTTGAGCAAGTTGTTCATCGATACAGGAATTTAAACCATACGTACTAATACCCGCTAAATGGCAGGAGACTTCAACCATAGTATCCAGTAGTACATCTCTTGCTGTAACAAATACCTCATTTTCTGTTTTTTGTATTTTAATATCACCATCATATTTAATAATAGTGACACCTGCATCCCTGGCATCATCGTAAAGGATCTCCAGTGGTAGAGAAGACACTCTTACTTCTCTACAAAACACATACACCTCACATCCATATTTCCTGCTTAAATGAATAGCAAAATTTAAAACCATTTCCGAACTTGCCTTGGTTTCTTCGATTTTCATATCCAGTAGTAAGCTAACCGGAAGTTTCTGATCCTTTTTTGGATATCGCGGGATAATATCCACCAGGTCCGAAATACTTAATATTTTTTCTTCATCAAATACACTATCTTCGCAATCTTTGGTATTACCTGATGTAATTACCACAGCTCCATAGTTGACTGTTTTTTCTTCGTCAGGTGTTTGAATTCTTGCATTAAATGAACCAATATTTCCTGACAATTCTTTAAGTGACGACTTAGTTAAAATATCTACTCCGGAAAGCATTTTCTCATAATCGATACTATATTCCTGAAAATGTGCAATTTGTCCACCGATTTTATCTGACTGCTCTACCAGAGTTGTTTTGTATCCACAATTACTGATTTCCTTTGCCGCATGAATACCTGCAATACCGCCTCCCACAACCAGAACGCTCTGTTGCAGCTCAACTTTCTTAGTTTCAAATTTATTATCTTTACTACTCATTTTCCACTATTTTCCATATCCAATGCTACAGACTTTGCAGCAGCAATAGAATCATTTATCCCCTGTGGTTCTTTACACGTTCCAGTAACAAATACATTAGGCATGTCTGACTGGAAAAATCCAAACTCATCCTGTTTAAGACCGAAAAGAGCTGCCACAGATTCTGAATCAGAGTTCGGCCCCATACCTACAGATAACACAACGGTGTCGTGCTCCGCAGTGCTCTGTTCGCCCAAAGGGTCCTCAATTTTAAGTAGTACCCTGTCTTTACCTTTTCTTTCAATATTAAAAGGTATCCCCCGGACAAAGTTAATACCACTCTCCTCTAAACTTTTTCGAAAGGTCGAGAACGCTTTATCAAAATTTTGTATATCTATATAATATACGGTCACCTTGGCTTCATTATTACGGTATTTTATTATGCGGGCCATTCGTAATGCATAGGCACAGCAGACGCTTGAACAGTAGTTTCTCCCTATCTGCGGGTCTCGTGAGCCAACGCACTGCACGAAAGCGATATCCTCTTGTGGTTTGGTAAGATACGTCTGTTTTGATAGTATTTCTTCCGCTTCTTTGCCGGAGAATACATTATCAAAGCGGGAATACCCAAAACGCGGTTTATCAGCCGCATTATAGGGCTCATGTCCGGTAGCGACCAGAAGGCTGTCAGCGACAACCTCTGTTTCCATAGTAGCGGTGTCTGCTGTTATGGCTTTGGCTGTGCAACAGGTCACACATTTATCACAATCCTTACCATTATGGAGTAAACAATTATTGTAATCTACAACATATTGGACGAGTCCTCCCCGACTGTATTTACTGATACAATTAGCCGGGCATTCCTGCATGCAGGCATCACAGGCAGTACATTTTTCGTAGGATATTCTTGGGTTGGAAGAAATAACTTTTGCGGATATCTTTTTTCCATCGTTGTTGAAACTGTCAACAACTGTGCCGGGAATAATATCGATGTTGTTATGATGTAAAGCGTCGTTTATCTGTGTATGTGCGATGCACACACCGCATCTGCTGCATTCATCTGTTGCTTTGCAGCAATAGTCAAGTACTTTACCGCCAATACATGGGCCGGACTCAAGTATTGTTACTGTATGCCCAAGTTGAGCCAGTTCTATTCCTCCGGTACAGCCACTTATTCCTGAACCGATTATTAAGAATCTGCTCATGTCAACATTTCGTTAAATTGTGAACAATATGTATTAGTCCTACAACGAACGACATTAGTCCTGCAACGAAATAGAGAAGAATACTATAAATACTAAATGCCATGGATATGGACAAGATAGGATTTCTACAATTTTCGTATTTTTGAGCACTTAATTTATAAAATTGACGAACTTCCTTCATGATTTGCTTTATAAACCGTAGAAAATGTAGTGAATAATTAAACAGGTGTAGTTTTTTTTATACACGCACCGATTGGCTTCTTTTTAGTCGGGCATTTTGCCCTTTTTTAAGGTTCTGTTTAGATATCCAGGAATCATTAAGGGCAGTAAAATCAATCGATTAGGAGGAGAATTACGATTTGGATTAAGATTAGGATTAAGATTACGAGCTCGAAAGCTACTTTGTATTCTATTTTAATGATGATTATTTTCTGAACAACATAAACTCATACACACCGATACCCTGTATCTCCTCACCGGCGATTTTAATAGTGGCATCCACATAAGCGCCATAATATACAGGCCGGGACACGAGGTGGTGTATGAGCCATTTAATAACCGGATGACACTCTTCAATCAGATCCTTCTTGTCAATAGCCTCCTTTGTGTTGATCCCCATATCAAACGGAAAATCCTTATCCAGGGATCGAATGGTCATATTTGACGGATACGCCGCTTTTAGCTCTTCATCCCGAGCTACATATACTAATCATCTGTGTATCAATTTTAAGGCGCCCTTTTCCACAAGCTGAAAAATACGATTTACAGGCGGGGTCGGCTTCGAGTAACCGCGTTCCCATTTCTGTAAAGAACGAGCAACAAATAACTGATAATTTAAGTTGGGATTCCCACGATATTTTAAGACAAGGAAAATAGTCCGTCCCTGGAGAAAAAACTGTTCCTGTTTCGTTTTTATTTATTTTTTTGTATCTGCCTGGTGCGCATCATGCAAAGCAGCCACCTTTTTAAGCAACTCATCCGGATCCTGTGCGGCCTGCCATTCACGGTGCCTCTTGACACTATCTGTCTTGGCGGAACCCGTCATACTTATAAACCGCTGTGCCTCCACGGGCCCAAGTTCACGATATAAAGCCTTAATCCCGCGTCTCACCATTTTGCTCTTTTCCATGTATATTGATTTATGTCTCAGGTTTTTTCTAGCCATTTTCTCCACTCGATATGTAATTAGTTTCTGTTAAATATTGACAGATGACAGTCATTCCCGCATGTTTTTGGCGGGAATCCATGCCCTTAAACACTTAAAAAGCTGGATTCCGGCCAAAAGCATGCCGGAATGACATTCAAAACAAGCTATATTTAACAGATACTAATTATTTCAATGCTTGATTATAAAATACCCTTCCGATTAATCTTTTGTCGAGTATTATCCTGCGGCTACTGACTTTATTGTTATTTCAATACACATTATACATTAGATGATATTAAATTACCACAATCCCACTTTATTGAAAACACTACCAAACATCTATTACTTTGGCAAATACATATTACTCAATATTACGTTATTTAAGCTACATAAATAACATAACCATGTTATTTTTACACCAATTTTAATAGGGAATTGTAATTTCTTATCTCAGTAAAATCTGAAGAATAATTCGTTTTTATTTATTTGCACATATATATGTGGCCACCAGAGATATTATATCCCGCTCCTACGGAGCTTTGGTGTTTTTGGTGATATTTTTCTATAGATATTTTGTCCCTCCGGGACAATAGATTTACGGTTCTAATTTCTTTTTCAAATACGAAACCTTATCCTTTGAGCAGCACTAATAAATCAACTATTTTCTACTTCATGTATATTTTAGATCTTTTAAATTTTGCGTTAGCCAGGCGAAAAGGCCGAAGGCGTCTTGCCGCAGGCAAGACCGACTAGCGGGTAGCTTGGAGCCACGGCGACCTGAGCCCGCAAAGCGGGTGAAGGAAACGCCCAAATAATTAAATAACCTTAACTAGTTTGAGTTAAAATAATAATGAAATACATTATCCAGGGCGCTGGCGCAGTAGGCAGCGCGATAGGCGCATCTCTGTCACAGGTGGGATTTGACGTTACCCTGGTGGCACGCAAACCGCATGTTGACGCTATAAAAAAACAGAATGGCATTTACTGTACCACGCTTAACGGCACAGAGCTGCAACCGATTAAAGCGGTTGAGGGTTTTTCCGAAATTGATATGTCCGGTGAAACAGTCATTTTTCAGACAATGAAGGCCAATGACACGGAAGCGTCACTGGATGACTTGAAAAATATTAATCCGGATACACCGATAGTATGCTGGCAAAACGGTGTGGAAAATGAAGCGATAGTCAGTACAGTATTCAAACGGGTATATGGCGGGGTTGTTCGTTTTACCGCCACGATGATGACTCCGGGTGAGACGCAGTTTGCCGGCACCGGCAAGTTGATACTGGGTCTGTATCCGGAGGGAATGGACGACCTTGCGCACCGGATGGTGAAAGACCTTTCACGTACCGGATACACTGCACTGCTGTCCAAAAAAATCATGCAGGATACATGGCTGAAACTTATGGTAAATTTAATCAGCTGTATAAAACCGATGACTGTAAAAACGGATACTGAGCCGGAGCCGCGTGTCGAGGTCTGCCGCTGCGCTCTTGAGGAGGGTATTTTTGTACTCAGTAAAGCGGGGATAAAAGCTGCTTCTACAAACAAAACAGAAGATTCCGCCGAGAAAATGCTGAGTAGACTCGAGGATGCTCTGGCTCTTGCCGACGGTATCGGACAGGGTATGCCGCTGCTGAATTCAACCTATCAGTCCCTGGCAAAGCATAAAAAGGTGCTGGAAAATGACTGGTACACCGGTAAAATAATAGCCCTGGGAGAACAGGTTGGCGTACCGACACCATATAATAAAGCGATATTGTTCTATCTTCACAGGATGGCAGAATCGGAGATGGGTGCAGAGTCGGTGGAGGTAGAGAGGATTATTGAGAAGGCGGAGGAATTTGGCGGAGAATGATTGAATCGATACATAATTGATTCTAATAAATCGTCCTCGTCCTCCACCTCGTCCATCGTCGTCGGATTTTTCCTGACAATTCTAGGAAGACTAAAATAGTCGGGGTTCATTTTAAACAATAAATCAAGAAATAAATATTGACAAGAGAATATCGAATGCCGAATAAAAAATGTCGAATTTCGAAATAACCCTCTCTCCTTCTTCCCGGATTATGATTGACAATTCGAGGACAAGGACGATAAAAACCGGATGTAAATAATTATGATCTCTTCAACAGAGCTGTTACAAAACCTGATCAGGTTCGATACAACCAATCCGCCGGGCAATGAGACGGAGTGCTGTAAATATATCGGCTCCGTGCTTGAAACGGCAGGGATAGAATCAACAATCCTGGCAAATAATCCTTTGAAAGGAAATCTGGTTGCCCGTATAGCCGGCGAAGGAACTGCGCCGCCCTTTCTCATGTATGGTCATGTTGATGTAGTTACCACGGTTGGCCAGCAGTGGCAACACCCTCCCTTTGAAGGGAAATTCATTGACGGCGCTATCTGGGGAAGAGGCGCGCTGGATATGAAGGGCGGGGTTGCCATGATGCTTGCGGCATTTCTGCGTATCAAGGAAGAGGGATATACCCCTCCGGGTGACATCATTTTCACAGCCCTGGCAGATGAGGAAACTCGCGGTGAATGCGGGGTAAATTATCTGGTCGATAAGCATGCGGACTATTTCAAAGAGGTGCAGTATGCTATTGGTGAATTCGGCGGTTTCACCCTCCATATCGGCGGGAAACGGTTCTATCCCATCCAGGTTTCTGAAAAGCAGATTTGCCATTTAAAAGCGACTTTTCGCGGCCCGGGCGGCCACGGCTCAATGCCGCTGCGCGGCGGCGCCATGGCAAAACTCGGCTCGTTTCTTCAAGCACTCGATCAAAAACGTCTGCCGGTACATATTACACCTGTCGCGGAACTGATGTTTACAGCTATCGCATCGCGTCTCCCGTTTCCGTCAAATATTATCCTTCGCCAAATCCTTAATCCGAAATTGACAAATCTGGTACTTAAAATTCTCGGTACCAAGGGACAACAGTTCGACCCTTTGATGCATAACACTATCAGTCCAACTATTGTCCGCGGTGGAGAAAAATTTAACGTCATTCCAAGCGAGATTGTGCTTGAAATCGACACACGTCTGCTTCCCGGCTTCGGACCCAAAGATATCATGAAGGAAATTCACGATGTTGCGGGAAATGATGCTGAGCTTGAGGTGATTAACCTGTTTCCCAGCGTTCCTGCCGAGCCTGATATGGGAATGTATGACCTGCTGGCGTCAGTGATCAAGGATGCCGATGCTGATGCAATCCCGGTTCCCCTGCTGCTGCCTGCTGCAACCGATGCAAGTGTATTTTCAAAACTTGGCATCCAGACCTATGGCTTCACCCCGATGAAACTACCGGAAGATATGAACTTCTGGAAGCTTATTCACGCTGCAGATGAACGAATACCGGTTGAGGCTCTGGAGTTTGGGACTGAGGCTGTTTATAATCTGCTGAAAAAATTATAAGACTTTTTTAT
>CBDVBE010000036.1:0-25024 GCA_965372145.1 uncultured bacterium
TAATACTTTCAATATGCTGCTACTCAATTCACAGAGCGTTGGTTTCACAGCTTGATAAATTTAAACTTTTCTATATTGGTCCCAATCTGAAAATAGAAAAAATAGATACCACTTTTTAGGTGACTGATCGAATACTGTAACCGATTGTTACCCGAAGCTACATAGTTATCTTTAAAAACAGTGACTTTGCGTCCTTTTATATCCAAAATTCCACTTTGTACAGTAGCAGTTTTTTTAAGATTATAAGAAATGACCACGGAACTGGAAAAATTGGATAGTGCGAAATCTCCCAATCCAGGCTCTTTTTTGAATGGTTTTATTTCGGTACCAATTGAATATATAACTGAGGTTTCTTCAAAGATATCAGTGATGATAAGTTTGCCGTAATAATCATCATTGCCTGCATTACCACCAAGGTCTGAAGTGGCATCTGGACTGTCTATAACATTTGAATATACCGGCGATCCTGAAAATTGAGGATTGTTGTATATCTCCAATGCATAACTGAAAGGAGGGGACTGCGTAGCATCCACCTCCCAGGAAGTCTGGAATTTTCCACCGGAAATGAAAACCTGAAAATTTTTAGGTATCTGAGCAATTGTTACCGGTTTTTCAGGTATGTCAATATTTAACGTTGTCTTTGAATATCCAGTACCTTCTTCCATGAAATAGGTGTTATCTTTAACCTCGCCCGGTAGACGTGCCTGGTCATAGGGGTACCATCCATTTGGTGTAAGTTTATATCCGTTACGCAGGTACATTGCGCGCGTCAGGCTGCCGCCACTACCAAAGTTTTCCAGGAATCCACCTATGGAACTCAAAGTTACACCTTCAACCGGATATACCATGGAAAAAATATGCCGCCAATGGTCATTTTTAATATCTCTAAACCACATACCAAAGTGTGTACAGTCCTCGCCACCCCACACTTTTACCACCATGGTATACCATTCGTCTAATTCCCATTCAAAGGGCCACATCGATTTCATACCGGTGCCTTCGCCACCAAAGGGCACAAATTCAACTTCGTCATTATAATTATGTTCCTCTTCGATCGGTACTTGAGATCCACTATGATCATTCCAGAGGGAAAAGTGTACATGTTTATTATAACCGCCACCGCCCCGTTGTACACCTGCATATCCTCCTGCCTCTTGACCGGCATTCCATTGAAGTAGGCAGTAATAGGTATGGAGCGTCTCGTAGGGTATCGATACATCTGTCATGGTCAGGCTACCGCGAGGATCGCTGTAATTTACCCAGATAGAAGCATATACGTGGCTTAGCCAAAGCCCTAGTAAAAAAACAACACTAACACTGCATGAAAAACTCTTTATTTGTCTCATTTCCATACCTTCCATATTTGTTAATAGCTAATTAGAGTATATAGATTTTAAACCATGTATTTGATAATCTACCTATCACGTTTATTTCACCATCGTAAACTGTCTGGTATAGGCTTTGCCATCAAGAATTACTTTCAGAAAATAGACGCCGCTGGCGTGCAGATCCTTTTTACCATCCCAGGTTATTGAACAGCTGCCATTTTCAATTTTTTGTTCCGGAACGCTCATCAGCAGCCGTCCCTGAATATCGAACAGTTCCAGGGCAAAGCGGTACCCTTCCAGGCTTAACGTTAATTTTTTGCTGGAGACAAATGTACGGATAGAAGGATTTCTGTTAATGTCTATAGCATGGCCAATATATGTGACCCCGGTATCGGGGCCCAGATTCTCAATACATTCTTCTTCCCGTATCCCGGCTATGTCAGCGATGGTTACAGGCGAAAAGTAATCCAGATCATTACCACACATGATGGTACGGCCCGGTGCATTAGGATCGTGCCAGTCTCTGGCACCGAACGCGTGGCCCATTTCGTGACGGAGCACCTGGTAGCTGACATGATCTTCGCCCGTGTAGTTGCCGGCGTCGATAGAATTAGCAATGTAACTTGACTCTTCTCTGCAGAGAGCGGGCCTGTGCGCAACACCGGAACCTGGTTCATAGGCAGTGATAAGTGCTGCCACATCCTGTTTGACTGAATCAAGAAGCCCGCCTTTATTCCAAACATCCTTCATCTTAAGCCACATGTCCATAACATGGCCACCCATGGTGATTTTCTCATAATAGGGGCAGGAAGTTTTGTCTTCTCGAATGATAATGAAAAAAAGGTCAAACCTGGTATGCAATTCCCGAAGGTAAAGATTTTGCATCAGTGCCATACTGAAATCGATCTTCTCCATCACCTTATCGGTTGATCCGCCAACTGTCTCATAATATGAATAGTCAATATCCATGGCAAGTTCCACTTCATAAAAGTCCTCTCCGATATCAACCTGCCTTTCAGGTGGCGTATCCATAATATAGACATGCATACCTGTTGATTTCATACCGGCCACAACCCGAGTCTCCGGTTCACCTTCAATGTACCCACTATAGACACGAGGTTCAGGTGGTATTATTTCTCTTACCCCACCCCGCTTATCCGGGACAACGACCTGAAGGCGGGGACTGCGGGAAATGCGCTGCAGATTGAGCGTTTTGCGCTGCCCCTGATCAATAAATGGCACATTCAGCTGAGCTGGTAAAATGGTCGGTACGTCCATTTCAATGAATGTGGTTTGTTCAGAGTAAATACTGTTTGGTAAATACAGAAACAAAACCGATGCCAAAAAAGTTTTAAGTCTCATCCTTTCCCTCCTTTTGTGAGGACAGCTTTTTCCATTTTCCGTCAATCCAACAATCCACGACTTCCACCGCCAACCGTAAACTGTTTTTATTTCACTCATTATTATTTGGCTATATTCAAAAAACTCCTATATGTCCTTTCTTTAGTAACTATAGACATGATATGCGCTCCGGAAGAGAGCTTTGTCTGAACAGAATACCAGGAAAAGTTAGCTATCGTTTTTTCACTTAATAACTTTCTCCCATGAAGATCATACACTGCGATATCGCAGGTGCCGTAAAACGGAAGATAAAGCTGAACACTGTTTCCTTTCTGAACAGCTAATAAACCGCTTTTCTGGCATTTCTTCAGATCTGATGAAACTGAGGTACCATCCCATTCAACGGTAAGTTCAGGTCCGGCGGTGGAACCATTCTCAGTTGACGCAAAGGTCAGCTGGGTCTGGTTAACGTCAGTGTGGATCAAAAAGCCATGATTATCAACCGGATTCCAGACCATATCCTGAGTAATTGCAGTGACATCGAATGTATAGGTACTGGCGCTGTTTTTCCCTCTGCCGGTTATTGGCCCGTTATCAGGCTTGTTGTTCCAGCAGGTAGTAGCTTCATCCCATGATTCGAGAATTCTATGCATCGTTAAATTGTTACCGGAATAGGTATAGACACTGGTCTCTTCAAGCTTTAAAATTGCTGACGTTACAGTCGCGTCAGCTGGAATATCAGAAAGATCAAACTGTAACACCACCCGGGCGTCCAGGTCGTATCAACTTCATATCTGTACATCAAGGCCAGCAGCGCTGCCATTGGTCGCGTTGGGATATTCCTTGTCCACATACGAGTCTCTGCATTTGTCACCTGCAATTGATATTGTGTTGCTGAAACACAGGTTCAGTGCAACTGCAAAGAGCAGTGAGAGGCAAAACTGGAAACGTCTCATCGTAACTCCTTTAATGTGATTAATAGTTCCCCCTCTTTCCTTTTCGGTAGATTTTAATAAGTGAGAAGAGCCCTTCATAAATGGTGGTTGTGATATAATGAAGAACAGCTTCCAACTCTCCCAATCTCTCGACCCGGGAATTTTGGTTTTCATCTTTTGTCATTCCCGCATGCATCTGGCGGGAATCCATACTGTTATTCAATTTATTGGATTGTTTCTTTTCTAGATTCCGGCTAAAAAGCATACCGGAATGACAATTTCGAAACTGTTAGTAAAAAGAGAAGAGTCCTTCAACGATCCCGTGGGAGGGGGCTCAATTTTGCAATTGATGGAGAAAAGAAGAACTACTTCTCTTTATTAATTCATTTTATTACAATAGGCAGTTTCATCTCCTCTGATTAAAATATTGTGACCTTTTTATTAATCTTCTTATTCCCAACTGATATGTTAATCAGGTACATTCCTTTGCTGAGATTGTGTAAAGGAATCTGAGTCCGATTGAATCCAACCTCACTCCTCATTGCCCTGCCGTAAATAAACCTGCCGTCACTTCTGTATACTTTCAGCTCTATATTCTCCTGGCTGTACGTTTCAAACCTTATTGATAGCAAAGTTGCCCCATGAAACTGATTAACCGTAAGATTGTAGGTATCGTTAGTACCTGTTTTGGTATAATCATTATTTGTTGTACCGCCACTACCTAAAAAGAGATGAAGGTTATCACTGTTATCTCCGACAACCATGTCCCAGGAACCATCCTCGTTCCAGTCGGTTACACAGGGTGACGCAAAGCCTTCATCAACCGCAATAGGAGCACCATCTGATTCAATTAATGATGACGTAGAATATGTGGGAATATCTGCCATTATAAAAACTGAAAGCATTACACCTATTCCGACGATTTTATGCATAGTTATTCTCCTGATTAATAAAGTGCTACCTTTTGGTAAGTGTTGATGGTATTGCTGTTTAATTGGAGCACATACATCCCTTTGCAGAGGGTGTTAACCGGCATATTTACTGTATTGCATCCTTTGCTGCATGATGTTGATATGCTCTGTATGCATTTACCATCACTTGTGTAAAGCTTTAGTTCTATCCTCTGCTGCAGGTAAATTTCAAAATCAATTGAAAGTGATGACGTCTGTTTTAAATATTGAGCTGTAAATTGGTTATTGGACATATTGTTTATTGCTCCAATTGGTTTGTTTGATGTTGGGCCATCACCCAGAAAGAGAAACACGTTTTTACTATAATCACCGACTACGCAATCCCAGACCCTATCTTCATTCCAGTCGCATATACTGACACGAGAATCACCTCCTACCTGAATACCTGTCGGTACCCCCTGAGGTATAATCGGCGCTGCGTTTGTACCAAGGTTTTCATGGTAGTAGATTTTTCCGTCTGTCTCGCCAACGACAAGTTCAATCGTACCATCACTGTCTAAATCGAATATTTGTGGTTGTGCTCGATAGTGGTAAATCCAGTCATTATTGTTGTCGAGAATAACTCCAGTACCTGAGAATATTGGTGCTGTTTTTGTTCCTTTATTGATAAAGACGTTAATAACGCCATATGAGGGATGGACACCCTGGCAACCGACCAGCATATCTAAAAGTCCGTCGGCATTCCAATCTCCTATCGCAGGGCCGGAGTTTAAATTTACCCAGACATCCGGGAAGGCGCCTTCAGCATGAAGCTCGCCATCTTCATTTCGAGTGAAATAATAAACATAACCGCCTCTATCACCAACGACCAGATCCTTGATACCATCATCATTCATATCCACAACCTGTGGATTTGAGGCTCCGATACATCAACTGTATTCAAGTGAAATTTCCTGTCCATCGGCTTTGAGATATTCAAAAACCCCGAATACAGGCGCACTGTTTTCACCGATATTCTCATAATACCGTATCTTACCACCACCGAACTGCCCTAGAATCAGGTCCTTTTTACCGTCACCGTTCCAGTCAGTTACACAGGGTGAAGCAAGGCCAACTTCGACTTCGATCGTACTACCATTAGCCTCTATTTTTGATGAGGGGCCGAAATTCGGTATATCTGCTACTATCAAACCTGATAACAAAAGAATAAATTCACTACATTTATTCATTACTATGCTCCTTTTTATTATTCGCTCCATAAAGGAACTTTCTGTGTACATATTCCATTCGGTGTTGTTATCCTGCAAATAAACTGACTGTTAGCATGATTGCCGTTAATCTTAAGCGGATAATTCCCTTCAGTGAAAAAAGCTGGTGGAACAAGTTGGATCATTTTCCCAGCGAGGTTATACAGTGAAAAAGAGTAATACCCAGCATTTGTTACCGTTATATTCATTTTCCGGGATGTTATAGTCACTGGTGATACGTCTTTAACTATTAAGAAAGAATTTAGTAGTGACGTTCCATCTTTGGGCACACCCAGCTCTTCCAGTTTTGGCCTGAGGTCAAACATATAACCGGCATGGAGATACTCCTTATCCGGTTTTATAATAAAGTGAGAACTACCTGTCCATACATTGCCGGTTTTTTGGATGAGGGCTTGACCAAGCTGAAGATTTTGACCGGTGCCACCCATGTCCCAGCAAATTGTGGGTAATTTTACACCATGTTGGTTATTGTACTGGTCAACCGCCGGTGTATAGGTACCTATGAAATACTGTAGAAAAATCAATGTATTCTCGTTTTCACCCCAATCTTCCCATATAGCATTATTGCTGCCCGCAGCTTGTGGACAGGTCGGTCATGTTGACGACGTCAGGAAAAAAGCGAAATAGTGTCCCTTGTCAAGTAGCTCAAACAGGGGATACTCTTTCCCCGTAATATCCTTGAGTGTTACATCCGGTACTTGTGAAAAAATTGTGGATCCAGCCAGTAGAAGCATTAATACTGCTGTTTTTTTAATCATGTTTCCTCCATAATTGCATAAAAGTAAGAAGAGCTCTTCACGGCTTCTGGGAGGGGGCCCAAAGGTATAGAAAGAGACATGAAGAACTCATTCTCACTAAGTCCTTAATTTTCCATATCAGTATTATTTTAAAAACACTCGTTGAACCAGGTGTCCCCTACTATGATGTATGTGTATCATATATACCCCTGATGAGGTATTCCCGGTATCCCAGCTTTTTTCTATTGTTCCTTTTTTATACTGCTCAGAGGGAAATGAAATAATCTGTTTACCATCAACGGTATAGATTGCCAGACTGTATTTCCCTTCCTGGTTAATTGTCATCAATATTGATTTTTCTGATAGTGATTTAATTGTTACTAATGAATTGGTTTTTCCTACAAGAGACTGACCACTTTCCTTCTTGCTATCAGTCGGATCACAATTGTTTTCTGGTATATTCGCCTCGGCCATAAACATTTCATAGGTCGGATCATTATTGGGATTATAAAAGTGTTTCGGCAGGGCGCCGACAAATTTTCGGTCGGGATATATCAGAAAACACGGCCCATTTGACGTACCACCACCATAAAGTTGCTCATTCAATTCCCCACCACCCTTTTCATATGAAACGGAAGGATACTTACATCCATGCTTATCAGCCCAGTAGGCAACATTTCCAGCCGCACCGCATGAGTTAAGCACTATGAGATCGTGAAGATTACATCCATGTACTTCCCAAAATTCATTTAATCCGTCCACGGATCCAGGACAGCCCGTTCAGGTAATAGACATGGTGTGAACCAGAATATGCTTGCCCCGGTCTAACAGCTGATGGAAATTATATTGCTCACTATCAAGGTCTGTAACAGTCACATTGTTGGTTAATTCACCTTCAATAATACCTCTTTGGTTTGCATGGGCATATCCTAACGAAATACTCAGGATTATCAATAACAATTTTCTCACAAGTATTCCTTTCATGATGTTTAAATTTTAAATAATCAGAATCTTTAATATTAAGACACTCACTTAACTAAAATTTTTCTTGATATATATTGGCCATTTTCTTTGATATATACATAGTAAACACCCTTTGATATAATACTCTGCATTGTATGGCATTCCTTAATGTCAATGTTTCTATTGCAGATAATTGTCCTTCCTTTAGTATCGAACAGCGAATAGGTTAATTTTGTCTCACTATTGTTCATGAGTTGTATTGCTCCAAAACCGGTAATACCTATTGAGAAATTCTTAAAACTGCTATGATTCTTAGTTTTAATAATCTTTGTCCCATCGGGAATTCCCCAGGCTACATACAGATAGAGCTCTGCGAGTTCTCCACCGAACACGATATCCCATGCACCGTCATTATTAAGGTCATCAATACACAGTTTTACCTCAAGAGCTCTTTTGTCCCAGGTCGAACCGCCTGCATGTGTCAGGTTGACAAAGTCATCAAGTTTGGGTGCACTGTTGGTCCCAATATTTTTATAAAAGCGTATTGTACCGCCCGGCATACCGAGGAGTACATCCTTTTTACCATCTTTGTCAAGATCGATAACCTCCGGGGATACACGTGGCTCAATATAGGGTAATCCTGTTCCACCCTCAGCCTCGCTTTGCAGTCCTTTGCTGAACTTATGCTGCTGAGCAGTACCTTCATTTATATAAAGAACCAGATTTGTTGCATTATCCCAATTATGCCGTCCGTGGATAAGAAGATCGAACAGACCATCTTCATTCCAGTCAACAACAACCGTAAAAGTATAATAGGAGAATTCAATCTTCCCTGAATTTTCCTGAACATATCCTTCATAATGGAGTGTGCCGTCTGAATTTCGTGTATACCAGTGAATGTTTCCAGTAGCTTCACCGTGAATGAGATCGCCGCGTCCGTCACCATTAATGTCCTCAACCTGAGGATTAGTAGGACCTAAGCATCACCACGTTCCGATTTTGAGATCGGAACCGTCAGCCTGCATATATCCAATTTCTTTGAATTGGGGATCTGTTGGTGTCCCGGTATTTTCGTAATAGATCATACCGCCAAATGGCTTAAATATACCGACAAGCAAATCAAGATCGCCGTCACCATCCCAATCGGTAAAACCAGGTGAAAGCGAGCCTTCTGTGGATAAATTCGACGTCCCGATAGGAGAACCGTCAGCATTTAACTTAACCGGTTGTTCGAATCTTGGAAGGGCTGCGGATGAGATTCCAAATAACAGCGTAACAAGCAGTACTACCTTTTTCACAAGTGCCTCCCCACAGTTTTTCTATAACTTAGCAAGCCAGAACTTTGGTAAATCCCACGCTAATGAGATATTATATTGGATTATAGGATTATTTACTTATTGTCTGATAGTTAAATTGTGTATAAATTTGAATCTCAAGTGCCCCGGCTTATACACAAAAGGGAGATTATCCGAAGATAATCCCCTCATTATTAATGTACTAAAAATATGAATTGAAGTTGGTTAAAATGTGTGTAAGTTGCTGAGATATATAATAAAATGTACTTTTTAAAAGTACAGCTGCTTGGAATATCTTATTAATTTAGCTGGTAGATTTACGGTGTCATTGCGAGGAGTTTAGCGACGAAGCAATCTTTTAGAATTGGCTTAAAGCGAGATTTCCACGGCACAGCTTTTCCTCCGTTTGTCGGAAGCTTTGCTCGCAATGACATAAATCTCGTTTATTGTTCCACTCTATGGGAATGACAGAAAAAAAAAATTTAAACCAAATTCCCCTCCCCCATTCGCAAAACTCTATCCGCAGCATCCGCAGCCTTCTCACTATGGGTAACCAACACAACGCCACCGCCTTTTTGAGTAAAGTCCCTTAAAAATGAAACAACCGATTCTGCGGTCTCAGAATCAAGGTTCCCTGTCGGTTCGTCGGCAAGAATAATTGAAGGTTTATTATAGAGTGCTCTCGCACATGCTACCCGCTGCTTTTCCCCTACACTCAATTCGGCTGGGTTGTGCTTTGCGCGATGTTCAAGACCGAACGCCTCAAGAAGATAATGGGTACGTTCTACCGATCCTGCATGTCCAAGCGCCAGTGCAGGTGCCTGTATATTCTGCAGGACCGATAGATAGGGTATAAGGTGAAATTGCTGAAATATAAAACCGATTTTTTTTGCCCGAATTTGTGCCCGCTGCTTTCGAGTTTGTGAATACAAAGCGACATCGTCAATGATCACCCTACCGGAATCCGGTTCCAGCAACGCACCCGCGATTAAAAGCAACGTTGTCTTACCACTCCCGCTTACTCCCTGTATAGCGACAAATTCTCCCGCATCCACCTGCAGGGTAGCATTGTTTAACGCTGTAATTGAATTACCGTTTTTCCTGTAACGTTTTGATACCTGATCGCAGATTAGTAAACTCATAATTACATATCCTCTCTTAATAAACACGACGGTTCTATCCTGACAGCATGTAAAATAGGCAGTAATGCTGAGACAGATAGCATTATCGGTGTAGAGACCATTACAATGCCAAATAAATAGTTCGGAATCGATAGTAACGAGGTGTTTTGAAATAGGAATGTTTGCATCCCCTGAGCAACAATAAAGGCTGCAATACAGCCGCTGCATGAACCCAGAAGACTCAGGATTATAATCGTGTCAAGAAATAGAATTATAATGATTTTTTCTTCAAATCCCAGAGAAAGTAACAAACCGATCTCATATCTCCTATTACGGGTGTCAATTATGGTTAAAATGACTATGCATACAAAGACTCCGACCAGACAGGTACCCACCATAGAGGCTGAAATAATAAACTGCCTCGTCTTCATTTTCTCAGCATAAGATTCTTCCTGCTGAAGTGCCTCTTCTCTCGTTTTAACAGCTCCATATCGGGCTTCGGCGCGTGCAAGGACCTCAGACATAAATTCAACAACCTGTGTGTTGGGTAAAATGCCGGAAAGATCTTGACGGATTTTCGCAAGATTGGAAAGGTTCTTGTCAACGGTGCAACGGCATTCCAATGCAAGTATTGCATTAATTTGAGCAGGTTTGCTAAATAGATCCTGTGCCACACTGAGATTAATCCATATAGTTATATCATCACGATCACCCCGTTTTTCATGACATTTTGAAATGAAAAAATGCCTATTCATAAATGAAACAGAATCTCCCCGGGATAGCGAAAATCCTTTCCAAAGCTCATATCCCAGCACAAGGGAATCGGTGTGCACTGCTTGAAGAATTGGCATTCGTTTGTTTGCCTTGGGAAAATGTATCCGTGTTTTTTCCTTCTG
Source organism: uncultured bacterium (assembly GCA_965372145.1). Classification (GTDB taxonomy): domain Bacteria; phylum Fibrobacterota; class Chitinivibrionia; order Chitinivibrionales; family JANQEN01; genus CBDVBE01. The sequence goes on from CBDVBE010000036.1 coordinate 10,796, forward strand.
CACACCATACACCAGAACGGTTCTCTTTCTCTCAGGCCACATAACTTTTTGCATTAATGTCGGCAGGATGTGTTGTACTACGACACTTTTTGACTGTGCCAGAGTATCTGCGTACCATTGGGGCATATACTGTGAAGCAAAATTTTCTGCATAAAAATCACTGAGATTTTGTTCTTTTGGAAGAATCAACACATTAAATCCCAGCTTCTTGGTCATTTTACGGTAGGAATCCCACATTGCATGCATATCTTTTTCCAATTCGGCATGTTTGTCTCTAAATCGTTCTTTGAGATATACGTCGTATTCTCGAAATACCAGAAATGTTCCGCAGAAAAGTGTTACTGCAATAAAGGAAACCATGTAAATAACAGCAGCCTTTACTTTACGTAACCTGATTTCATGAAATATCCATCCTGTAAATTGCATGCCGATTCCTTCTATTACTCTATTCTCCTGAAAGGACTTGTGCCGGATCATAACGCGATATTATTACTATTGATGTAAAACCTGCAAATATTCCACACAGTAGTATCAATCCAACTATCCCGGTAATTACCCTGATATCAATATAGAAAACCTGCCAGAATAAGGCAGTACCAAGTATTCCAAGGGATATACCTATAATGCTTCCAATCCCCCCACCGACTCCTGCGATCAGCAGGGCTCTGCCTACAAATAATTGTGCTAAATGTTGCTGGTGATACCCTAATGCTGTTAAAAGGGCCAACTCCTTTTTTCTCCTCATGCAGTTTGCGAACAGTATACAACTGACAAAGAGTATCGTTCCAATCATCAGAATACCCGTTATAAACCGAAGGAAATGTCTGCGGTTTTGCCGCTGTAATTGACTAAACTTTTTTTCTTTTTGAATGCCCTTTTTTGAAACTTGCGCTGCTGTTGCAACAGCCTTTGCTTTCATAACAGCCGGTGATAACACAGCACTCACACTTGTTTCGGGAAGAATCCTTCTTATCCGCTGAACCAGTTCGTCATGTTTCTTCATTGAGTATATTTCAGGCCATATCCATATCTCACTTATCAGCTTTCTAACGTTCACTCCATGATTTATATCTTCATAATTAAACCAGGCAGTTATATCATCAATAGAACCACGTTGTCCAAGGCATCGTTCAATAACAAAAGAATTGTAAAGAATAGTAATTGTATCACCGGCTTTGTAACCATTACCGTTGTGTAATTCATATCCTAAGACAATGTGTCCCGGTTGCACATAGTGGTATCCATAATATCTACTGGTATCAGGATGGTGTATTACTGTAGGACCTGTTGACGCCATGAGTATTGAGCGGTGTTGTTCCTGCCAGAATTTTTTTTGACGAAGAACAGGTATTACAGCATTCATCTCTTTTCTGAATACTGTGCACAAGGTATCAACATACTCCAGCGGCATAGTCTGTTGTACATACCCTTCTGTATAAAAACCGCCGGTCTCTTCCTTTGTGGGAAGGATACGAACTGTAAATGTCATATGTTGGGTAATCTTTTGGTAGTTCTGAAGTACACGATTCATATGTTGTTCGGTTGCCCTGACTTTTTCCTTTTCCTGATTTTCCGCATAGTAATCATACCCCTGAGAAAGAATAACCATTGCAAGAATTGTCCCGGAAATAATAGCAATCGTTATTACCCCAAGAAGAAAATTTTTTCGTGAGTATTGAATCTCACTGGTGATTATTGTCCTAAGGTTCATGTACCTACCTTTACCGCTTAGCTACCCGCTAAAAGTGATATTGGACACCGCCATATAATCGCCTGCCAAAATCAGGATATCCTACTACTGTGGAATATTTTTTATCCGCAATATTTTTTACCGAGCAATATACACGCATTGAGTGGTTCCTACCGAAATTGTAAGTATATCCCAAAGAGCCATCAAGCGAAGTAAAATCACCCAGAGGATATGACTCTGTTGGATCCGTACCGAACCGACTGCTGACATAATCGGAAACAAATTTCAAATAAAGGTGAATATCGATGCCAAAAGGAATTTCACTATGAAGTCCGGCGCTTAAAATGACAGAAGGTTTTTCATTATCAGACTTCCACTTTTCTTCATCGAGCATTAGATGATTCATTGCTGTCAGCATAAAATCACCGGATACAATATTGAAAAAAGGTATGGTTTTTATACTGAATTCAATGCCGCGAGTTACCCTGTCCCTGTTCTCATAGAGTGGTAAAATCTCGCCATTAATAGTGTCAAATTCAGATGTTATACTGATACCATCCATACGATAGGTGTAAAAAAGATTGAGAATGGATTTGCCGAATTGTTTTTGAGCCAATTGAATGCCGGCATCTACTTTAATCTGTGTTTCGTCATCAGGTTCTTTCCATGTGTTGGTTACTGTACCAGGAAGCGGCTGCACCTGCCCAAGAGCACCATGGGCAGTCAACGTAACCAATTTGGGAAACAAGTACCGTGCTCCAAGGGTGGCATGAACTTGTGGTTTCTCCCAGGTATCCTTGACAGTTTCAAGTTGAGCACTCTTTTTCTTACCGCTGTTTACATCTTTCTGTTTCCATACAAATGATCCATTAATATTATACGCTGCCCACTCCTCTAAATATGAGCGTACTATTCTCACTCCACCGTCCAGAAGCAATGAACCGAATGCGTGTTCATCAGCAATAACCCCTGAAAGCGTATGTACATTAGCCGGTTTGCCGCTATAAAACCGTTTACCATCGGGCGCAACCCAGTTGTTATATAATGCGCCGACCCGGAGCACATTCTTCTTTGACAGGATAAATGTCTGCGTGAGATGGGTTCCCCATTCCCAATCCAGATCATTTGACGAGGGATGGGTTACTGTATCAGAACTGTAAAAATCATGGTTTCTGCGAGTGTAATAGAGCAGCAAAGCACTGGAGGTCCTGTCACTCTCTTTTATCAATAATCGAGAATTGGCTATAATTGCACGATGAGGATCGAATCTTTGTGATGTACTGAATTTTTGTACATTACCAGGTTCTTCAATAAGAGTAAGCTCACGTTCACCATATAGGCCAAACACATTGGTTTGCATGGAAAAACGCTCGCCCGGCTGCCATTTAATTCTGCCGTATAGATTAAGCATTTTTTCCTCTGCATTTTTGTTATCAGGACCATCAGTACTACTGCCCCCCACACCTGCTGCATAGGAAAGTGATTGTATTCGATTCCCATGAGTTAAAGACCCGCGTACCGAATTATATTGTCCATAATCCAAATGTGCATTAAAACCAAGCGTATCATACGTCTTAGGAATCACATTTATAATTCCTACCAGTCCAGAAACACCATTTATCAATGCTGCACTTGACCGAATGACCTCTATTCTCTCTATATTATCTGTTGTGAAGAAGTAGGGGAGTTCAAGGAATTCACGCTGCCAGACACCATCAATAGCATAATCGGGATAGGGATACTTCTGGCCGCGAAATGAAATAAATTGTTTTACTTTTCGTCCTCGCGTTTCTGTCCAGGCACCGGGTGTGTATGTTAATGCATCAACAACATTATCGGCATTCTGATTCCGCATGTCCTGTTCACTCACCTGTGAAACTGTTAACGCCAGCGCAGGAGATTCGGTAAGAGGATTCTCCAGAATTGTCTGAGCACGTTCTGCTACCACGTATTCTTTATCAAGCTCATGAATATGTCCCTTTTCAGACACCTCTTTTGTTGAATCAATGACGGATTTAACAGCCGCCTCATCTGCAAAAAGACTCAGGAATAACAAACAATAAACCGGTACTATTTTTTTTGTTGATTTTAGTAGCATAATTTCTCCTCCCCTCATATGAATTCCCCAGGTAATTGTATCCCGTGATACGGAATGTCTGTGTTACCTATTAACGTCAATAAATAATCGTTCAGGAATTGCTTTAAATTCTTTATGGATATTTATTAACATTCTCCGGAACAATTCCATACTCCCCATCAGGATTATACCCCAGATAATACAGGTAATTATCATAGAACCGATCAGATATCTCCTTCTGAAATGATCCATAATATGCCCGGTGTTTAAAGAGGAAGAATCCTGCAAGCGCACTATTAATAGCACTCACACCCGCATTGGATACATATGGATCTGATTCAAAAGGTGATAATTCAACCAGTGTATCACAAAATTCAGCAAGTCTCAGTGAAGTGAAATGGGGATCTGACGCCGTAATACTCTTATATTTCAGGTGTTCTATTGACGATTTATTGTCTGTATTGAGGGGATAATCTTCAAATATCTCACGAACGCCTGTCATATTCCCCACATAATAGATATATGGCAACGCATGCAATTTACCATCAGGTTCCGCAGTCTTCTTTACGAGGTTTTTAACATTAATTCTGATAGAAACCGAATCGAGAAGTACTGATTCATCATGAGCGATTAATGCCATGGCTGGTGTAGCTTTCGAGAAATCACACCGCCACAGTGTTACTTGGGGAAAAACGGTTAGCATTGTCTTTACAATGCTAAAGAATTGCTCCTTTTGGAGCTGATAAAGCGGCAACCACTGGGCATATATCCCTCCCGCTTTCAGCCGGGAACGAACCGTTTTAAAGTGCTCCAGAGTATAAAGATCTCTAGCTTTTTCAGGATAAAACAGGTCGCCTATTATGACATCGTAGCTATCGGTATGATACTGAAGGTAATGCCGCCCATCTTCAACTTTAATCTCTACCCTGCTGTCATCAAACAAATTGTTTACATAGGGACTAAAATATTTACGGGCCGCTTTGACGATCTCGGGATTTATCTCAGTTACAACGAGTTTTTTTACCGGATGATACAAGGCTCCGCCAGCGGTAATGCCGGTTCCCATCCCTATTAAGAATACCTTTTGAGGATCCGGATGGAGCATTAAAGGCAGATTTGCCTGAAGCTGCTCATACCTTTTTTCAGATGTTCCTCCAACCGTATATAGTCTATTGACTCGCATTGAATAATGTTTTCCCCGTTTGAGTACAGTTACGGTGGCATCCCTCCCAATAAACCTTTCAACCAATTGCTCGGTTTGATTTAATGGTACATAGCTGAATGCCATTTGTGGTAAGGCCATTACAACTATGATAAGTACAATCTGAATCGCCGGTAACATTACTAATAACCGCCGATTCCTCATATGCCTTGTTATCATAAATAGTGCAAGCAGGGAATAAAGAACCGCAAGAAGACAAAGGCACCACCACACCTCTAATGTGCCTAAAAGGACAAATCCCGTTACGAGTGATCCAAAGATTCCTCCAAGTGTATTAATGCACACGAGACGACCAATTATCACTCCGCTTGTTTCTCCCGTTTTCACGACACAATGGAAAAGATAGGGGAAAATTGTTCCAATGAAAATGGCAGGTACCAATACTATAGCCAGTGCAATTCCAAGAACCGGAATGAAATAGCCTTTAAGACCTAACAGGCGAGATGCAAAAGGTATACTTCCTGTATAGTGCATAAAACCCGATGAGGTTACAAGGATGGCAAACGCCGAAATTAGAAATAAGAAAAATAAAACAGTTGAAGGGTTCCAATTCTTCCGGCTTATCACTCTTGATCCTAGTGCGCCAATACCCAGTGCTACAAGTAATGTAGCCATTATGACTGAAAAGGCAAAAACTGAATTCTCCACCACTTGCGCCATCATATGAACCCAAATAACTTCAAGTGAAAGCACAATAAAACCGGACATGGCTGCGATAATTAAAACGGTAGTATTGTCAATAGAAATTTCAGGTTCGTCAAGATGCGTCTTCGTTTCTCCAGGAACTATTTCATCATGTTTACAATCAGCGGTAACTCGTGCATAGACTAGAATCACAGTACCTATAGCTAAAGTAATACAAAAAATGACTATATAAGATTGTATAAATCCTAACTCACTGGGGAGCAAGAAACCTCCTAATAGTGCACCCGTAGCTGCACCAAATATATCTGCGGCATAAAGTGTACTTCCCAGTAAACCTAAGTGTCTGTTCCGGCCTATAAAGGAAAAAGCTATAACGGGAAAAAGACCCCCTATAAAAAATGAGGGTAGAAATAGTAGAGACAGAGACAGAAATAGTTTTACCCCAATAACAATCGAAATAGATTTATCGAACAAAAATCCAAAAAGGTGATAGAGCTGGGATATACTGAATGGAAGTAGTAAAACCAAAAGAGATGAAAAGCCTAAACCGAAACACAAAAAGCTAAATAAGCTCAAAGGCCTGTTGACTGATTCAGCCCGTTTGCCCCAGAAATAGCTACCTGCCGCAAAACCAGAAAAAAATGCTGTTAAAACAGTTGCGGTGGACCATGATGTGGCACCAAAAAATAGCCGCAGTTTCCTAAGCCAGAGGAGTTCATATATTAACCCAATACATCCAGCACTGAAGGCCGAAAGTATTCCAACAGAAATGGCTACTGAGTTATGGTAATTATTAGTTTTTGCAAAATCCATATTTTTTATATCTTAATCGTTATTCGTAATAGAATTTTTTCGGTTTTTTATTAATACCCTGGCAACAATAATCATTATTCCTACCAGTATCAAATTGCAGAGAATAAGAATACTCCACTCTGCTTTTGAGAAAAGGCTTCCTATATTCGCTTTGTTGTTGTCAGTCCTACTTTCCGAGGGATTGTAATCAGTCGATGGCCCGGCAAAAAGAATAAGCGATGTATTGTTTCTTTCAGTCACCTCATCGTTGACCGTTGAGGATGCATTGTTGCGGTTGTTATCATTATACTCCCTGTTATGCTTATTTCTCGAATCAAACCCGGATGCATTGTTCCTGCTCTTCTGTAAATTTGGGTCCGTATTAAGAAAGTGCGTAAATCCTGTTAGAGGGGGCTCTACTTCTTCAATAGTACTGAACACAGCATCCCGATTAATACGCCGTACCCAGGAAATGGTGAAAAGAAGGTCATAACCGGGGTTTTCAGCTTTAATCATACAGGCACACGGTGCAGCAATAAATGATGATACTTCTTTTACATTCTGTTTGTTAATTTCTTCACCTTTCAACGGTGGTAACGTCCTGCCGCGACCAAAAAGCGGAAAGGCAATCGGGCCGTTATTTTCCCCTTCTTTTGTGAACCGTTTGAGAAGCATGCGTATAAAAATCTTCTCCGATTGATTACTCCGTGAGAGACGATATATTGAAAATTTTACCGGAAGGGAATCCGTTTTATTCTGTAATATGCTGCTTGAATTATACTCCTGCGGTGAAAGAATCTTTTGAGTATTATTTATCTGTTTTGTTGCTGTTTTTAAACGCTTGAATGCTTTCCGATCATTCCTTTTTGCAGAAGAGAAATATGAAGTGCCCGATGCAATTAATGATGTAAGCCGACCGGGTATACCATTTTTTGTACCCGTCGCATTGTCTTTGGTATATTCACTCTCAAGCAATACCCACACACCGGCATGTCCATCGAGAATTCGCTCAGCGATCTCCTTTCTCGCCGGCGAGTATAAAATCCGGTCTATATTCTCTTTGTTAAATGCCCCTGACCACACCGGAGAAGATATGTTTCTGGTGTGTGGATATATAAGGTAACAATAGGGCAGCGTATCGGCTGAAAGGGTTGTAATATATGGCCATCTCGTAGCAGCAAGTGAATCCGAACAATTCACTACCCTTATTTCAAGCACACTGATTCTTCCCGTTTTCGCCGATTCCCGCGTAGTATTAATTAACAAACGTTCCTTTGTCTTTAATTGCCCTTTATAAACAACAAGCAAGGTGTACGGGTCTGGTCTCCAGTTTCTTAATGCGTAACTGAAAACCGGCTCCGTGCAGGGCTCTGCAATACAGAGAATGGTTATAATCCCGAAAATTGTTTTTTTAATCATACAAAACGTTCCTTATTCTCGAACTGCTACCATACAGAATAACGTTCCTTGAGACAAACTGCGGAGGGACAGCTAGTGAATTACCAGCATATTGGTAAGAAGGCATTCCTCGTTCCTTCTTACAAACCCCCTCCCTGGCATGTATGAAGAAACTAATGGTGTTACTTTACAACCAGCATTTTACGAACCAGTTTGCTGGTCGGTGTTTTTAGTGATATAAAATAGACACCTGTTGACAAAGTGTAATTATCCCAGGTGAATGTGTGCTTGTTTTTACCGGCAACTGCCCGCTCTTGAAAAAGTGTTCGGCCTGCGGCATTGATAATTTGACAATGCAATTTATCCGAGGGCAAAACATTGCTGATAGTAATTGAAATACGATGTGCTCCCCTGCTAAGAAGTAATGTGTGCTTCGGTACTTTCTTAACAGGCTTCTCTTTGGTACTGTAAATTGCAGTCTGCATATCCATATTCGAAAGGTATGCCAAAGATGTCTGCATTGAATAATCGCAAGTACATCCTGAGCTATACTCCGGAATATTAAGAAGACCACCGGCCGGTATCATATTTATCCAGCATCCTGACCGAGTAGTTGTGGTGAAACGTTCGAGATTGTCGTCTGCGATGTTATATGAGATAGGATTATCACCGCGATAAAAAAGGTTGTTTTTTGTCGCACTGATCTGACTACAGCCGTGTCCGCCTCTATCAAAATTCCAATTAATCGACTGCCCTGTGGTAATATTTACACAAACACCTTCATGAAAAGCGGACATATACATTTTATCACCTACAACAACCGGATGCCCATCCTGATCCCCATGATCACCATTAGTACCCGCACCGCTTTGCACTGAAGTGCTCCATAATGGAGTGCCATTGGCTCCGTTGAAGGCATAAAAATCATAGGTAACCTGACTATTCTCGTTATATGTTCCGGAAACAACAGCTTTATCATGGGAATAAATCATATATACTGTGTTCTGAAAGTTACTGAAATCAAATTGTTTTCGCCAGACCTCAGTTCCTGTTGACATATTAAGTGCTACAACATTTGTTTGTTTGTTCCCGAAAATTTCATCAAGTTTAAAGCGGCTTTTTTCTGCGGTCAGCGTTGAGGAATTGCCGCTTTCAACAAAAATTATTCTGCCATCAGCAATTACAATTGTTGTATTGACGATACCGCCCGAAGAGGGCTCATAGAGCCATTTCCCTGTTCCTGTATGCCTGTCAATGGCAAAAATACAATCGCTCATTCCCCATGGACGATTATCAAAGTATGACTGGTAATCTGTCTCAAGCGATGCCTCACGTGCAATATCTTCATCATTTTCAGCACTGCCGAACAGAATGTCATCTACCAACGCCACATATCCCCACGTGTAGCTTCCACTGCCTCCGAAACTTGGCAGCGGAAACGTTAATTTCTGTTCCCCTTCACGGTGCGTGAAGCCCAAGCACTCATCATCAGAAGAGATATAGAGGTAATCTTCAGCTACAACAAAATGTCCTGCATCTCTAAATCCCGGCAGGCGTGATGACAATGGTATCTCTTTATCCCACAATATTGTTCCGTTATATGCATCAACAGCGGTCATCCAGTTCTGACCCGGCACAAATAGAGTACCATTCTTCCAGAGTGGAGAGGGTGTGCGATTATGTCTGTCTACCCGGCGCTCCGGTCCCGGTTGTCCAAACCATTGTAATGTTGTCTTGTCTACATCTCCTACATGTATGTCCTGACTAAAGGGGTTATTCTGCGGATTGTTATAATTGTGGGTCCATTCTCCTGCGCCGATGAGTTCCCCTTTTTTAAAAACCCCGCCGCTGCCTGTGCTGAAAAATGCAGTGCCGCCATAGGGCCGAAGTACCCGTTTCGCTTCATCCTTCGATCCGGTGAATGTGCCGCCGGTTGCATACCCATCATAGACAACAATATTAAACAGAAAATTTGTATAGGGCAACGTTGTTGAGGTAATATGATGCACTGAAACCTGTCCGTATACTCCCGCAGAGTCTAAATTTCTACGAACCTGAGCGACCTTTGCACTGTCTGATTCAACGCAAATAATGTTTAGATCGGTTTTCACTGCAAGTTCATAGGCTAAATGACCACCCTCGTTATCAAGAACCAAGCAGTATCCTTTTGTAGTGTTTGCTGATGAGACAATATTCTCTGCGGCATCAACATATTGCTGCTTAAGTGCACTGGTGCTATAGGGATAATCTTTTATTACAGGTTTTATAGTATCCGGGACAGTACTATTTGAAGAAAAACAATATAGATATCCTTCATCGGTACTCACAAAAAGTCGGCCGTTAGAAAAGGCACATGAATAGGCTTTTCCCTCTACGTTGGAGGACCAACTTCCACCAGATACTTTACCGTTTGATCCGCTGATTCTGGTGCCGCCTACTTCGATTACAGCACCTTCATACTCCTTGTGTTGACGGTTTCTGCGAGCCACATCACTAAATGTTTTGTCGTCCGTGCGGCCCGTTGGGCACATAATAGAACTGCCGCTACGGTAAAGATATCCCTGTGGTGAGAAGGAAATACTCTTATTAGTAACCTGCTGACCATCAGCAGCGTTGAGCTTTATATTTCTGGCACCCAGACTTTTGGGGAACAGGCCCGCACCGAAATGGAGTTCACTATTGTAGTGTAAAATATCTGTCCTGACTGGATAACAGCTGATGATCCTTTCATTTCCCGGGATTTTTCTGGCATCAGATTTGTAACTGTATTTCCAGTTAAGATTGCCGTTATCAATATTTACAGAATATACGGTGCCGTCATCAGAGCCAAAGTGAACTGCGTTATTAACTACGGTCGGAGCGAAACGAACCGGCGCTTCAGTGAAAAATGTCCATATTTCCTTCCCTGTTACAGCATCCAGACAGTACACTTTATCATCAGATGATGACCCGAATAGTACTTTGTTGTCCGATGAGATAACATGGCAGGCACGATCAAATGTCACCAGAGGATCCAACGGTTGATCACCGGTATGCCAGAAATCATAGGGTGCAGGCGGCGGCCAGGCAGGTGAAGGTTCATGCCTCATTTTGTACACCCATTGCACATGAAGCGGAAACGTTACCAGTTCCGATGACTCACCGGAACGCTCAGCATCGTGCATATAGGTCGGCCAACCTTCAGCAACGAGATCTGTGTGAAATAATACTAATGAAAAAATTATAGCAATAGCGGTTTTACCAATAAAATGTCTTAGCACTTGTTCAGCAGTTGTACCCATAATATCCTCTCCCTGGCGACAATTTCTGAAAGTTTATCTATTTGAAGAGTGTATTTATTAACCGTCTCTCCTTTTATCTCAAGTTTATTTTACCCCGCTCTCTTTTGGAAGGTTACTACATATTTCTTATTGTAATTCCTAGTGATTAGTGTCGAGATTTGTCCTGTTTATTATCCTAAAGAAAGAACCTGCTTCTTGTGGTCTCTATGCTTTAATGTACTTAAAATATTTATCAAATGAGTAAAAATGTCTGTAACATACTGAATTCTATCAAAAAGTGTACTTTTTTTAAGTACACTTTTTTAATTTTGGGTCATTTTTTACAATTTTTTTGGGTATATTATTAGGTATGTGCCGGATAGCAATATGCTGGAAACGTATTATTAAATGAGAGAGGGGCCTATGAAATACCCAATATTCATTAAAGCATTAAAATTGTGTCTTTGTTGTATTCTTTTCATTTCATTCACCAACTCATTCGCTGGTAAAATTGTTATGCCGTGGCGGGCAAAAAAGGAGATTGTCAAGCAGGGAAACAGCTTCGCCATTTGGTATGATAAAGATAATGGAGAGACAATCAATTCTGTAGAGCTGGTTGGGCCGTATAATATAGTTACCCTTACTATTGATGAAAATAAGGATGGCTCATGGTACTTCGATGAATATACTGAAGCAACATACAATTGCAGCCTTTCTGTGACCGTGCCGGCTGGTACACCCATCGAGTTATATGATCTCACCATTAAGAGCAGTGCTGGGACATTTAAATCACGCAGTTCGGTGAAGGTCATTAAAGAGTATCAGAACCACTACTATATTTGTCATTTTACTGATCCTCATGTGACAGTCAGTTGGGGCCCAAATGGATATGCGACGGCGCCTATCATGCAGGCACTTGTCGAGATTGTCGATATCATAGATCCCGAGTGGTATCTCTGTACCGGGGATAATATCATCGGCTTCACGCGTGAAGGAAAAAGACAACAAACTTTCGGTGAGAGGTGGGACCAATTTTTTGACGGTGATTACAATGGTGTTGGTGCTTTACACAGCTCACGAGTTCCACTTTTTATCTGCACCGGCAATAATGATTATGATAAATATAAGCCCCAACAGGGCCCCCAGAAAATGTTTAAGTTGATAGACTGGAATGAATTTTGCGGAATGCGGGTATATGGCTTTGCTTATGACGAAACTCGTATGCTGGCATTTGACGATTATCTGGTGGAGCTGGATGATCACGGTGGAACTGGTGTAGCGAAAGATTTTCCTGCGGACCAGAGCGCTGTATTGGAGGAATATCTGGATGAAGCCGGTGCTGGTCAGATGCGAATGGTGATTCAACATACTCCCAACAGAGTCAACACGACGTTTTGCGATAATAATAATGTTCAACTGGCACTGGTGGGACATACCCATTCGGATAATATGAGTAAACTCGGATCAACGCCGACACTTCGGTTAACAACCGCCTATGTCTGTTTTGCTGAGGGTTGGTCGCCCGGATATCCTATTCCAACTTCCGGGAGAACTAAAATGCGGGTAATTGAGGTAAAAGACAATACGGTTGTCTCTTATGAGAGTCTTTACATCATGGAATATGTCGATGTGATGGAAGGACAGGATGATGCGAAATATATTCGTACAACCTTTGACAATCCCAACGATGGAACTGATACGACAAACACCGCGACAATAACTAACGATATAAATTATGATTTCATGAGTTGTAAAATTCGATTTGTAATGGCAAAGGGAAGCTATACTATTGATGATGGTACCTTGCAACAGGTAATTGAAAACGACTCGGTTTCAGTATATGATGTAAAAATTCCAGTTGATGGGGATGATGAGGTTACTGTTACTATCAAACCTGCACCTACCGGGACAAAAAGCAAAACTAACGTAGCTCCTCTTAAAAATGTGGTATATGTAAATAGATCAACTAATAAAGTAACATTTAAAGTTAATGATATAGTAATTAAATCGCTTGAGATATTTAATGTGAATGGTAAACTGATTACGTCTTTAAAACCATTAAACAATACTGCTGGTAACAGTATTGATTGGGACAATAATAATTCCGGTGGCTTATATCTGATTCGCTGCACTTTAACAGACAATAAGGGTAATACTGGTTTGGAAGTAATGAAACTTCCTTTATAATTAATTCACCTTATAAAACATTTGGGAGGTTTCAATGAGTAAAGATATGAAAAGTCTAATCAGACATGCCTTTAAAATACATAAAACGATATTTCCCTGTGGAAGAAGCAACCTATTTTCAGAAAGTTTTACCATTGAGAACGAAATCCTGGTTTTCTGGTTTAATACAGATGACGAAACAACTCATGTTATCAGCAAAAAGGTTGGTAGCAGGGAGATTATATATAAAAAATAGAGCACAATCCTCATCCTTATTATAGTGGAGTTTTCATATTTTACCCCGCCCCTCTCTATAATTTATGAAAACAGTGTATAAGGATGAGGAATATGTGCCAGTAAACAGTGGATATGAATATTATGAAAACAAATAACTACCATACAGACATTTTATTCGTAGTAACAATTCTCATATTAGCAAACACTCCTTTGAAGGCTCAATATCCAGCCCAGGCAAAAATATTGACCTATAACATTTATGCCGGTGGCCATGGATCGGGGCCGTATGATGATATAGCAGCAGTTATTAACGAAATTGATCCGGATATTTCAGGTCATCAGGAGGTTGACAGCTGCAACTCTCGAAATCCTCGTGATGTAATCCGGTGGCTGGGAGGGGAGACAAACATGTATTCTCTTTTCGGCCCTGGACTAAAAAATTGGGGAGGCGGCCAATACGGTGAAGGGCTGCTTGCTGACATGGAGCCTCTGAGTCATAGATTGTTCTGGGTTGAACAGCAGGGAGGTGAGGACCGCGGGGCCATTGAAATAGAAATTACCATGAGTGGGGAAAAAGTAAGGGTTTTAACTACCCATTTGGCGCATGAAAACGATGAATTCGCTGCTTATCAGGCAGGCGAAATGGTAAAATGGATTGAAAGCGGTGGTAGTGCCGACATTCCTATGATTATTATGGGAGATTTCAATTCCAGACCCGGGGATGATGCTATGAGTCAATATG
>CBDVBE010000037.1:0-24619 GCA_965372145.1 uncultured bacterium
CCAATTCGAATTGTGCAGTGGCCATTTCCATACCCCTCTGCTTAACATACTGTTACCCAGTCACCGGCGACGTCCCCCGCCTAAAAAAATGTCTCTCCACCGAATCGTTAAACACATTTACCAGCAGATATCCCTCCTCCGGCGAGTTGTCATGGTTATCCCGTTTGAGAGACAGGCAGGTGTTTGTAAAGAAGGGCACGCCATTTCTCGTTGACTGCCATTTGCCGTGGTAGTGGCCTGAAAAGTAGGCCAATACATTTTTGCTGTCAAGGAGGCTGAATAGTTCGGGTGCATTTTTTACAGGGAATTTCGGCGCATCCGGATGGAGTGGGAAATGGGTAAAAATTATCAGGGGCGTTTCTTCGGGGATTGTTTTTAACGTTGATTGTACCCAGTCAAGGGTATGCTTTTTTAATAAGACATGCGCCTGCATGCCTTCAGAAAGATCCAGAAACATCAGTACGGTACTTTTGTGTTCGATGATGTAGTTTTCCCGGTTTGTACCGAATACCCGGCGGTACCCGACTTTGCCCTCTTCCCCCGGCCTCGCAACATCATGGTTGCCCACCACTGGGTACATTGGTTTTTCAAGCTGTCCGCAAAGGTCTCTAACCATCTCCAGTTCTTTAACAAAGCCATAATTTGCCATATCACCGCAGATTACGAGAAAGTCATATAGCTGCGGGAAGGTGGTCCAGTTGTTAATGCTCTCTTCGAAATACTTTGCATGCTTGTCAGTTGTTATATGAAGATCATTTGCAAAAAGAAAGGAATAGAGCAGCCGATGTTTTCGAGATGAGAGTTTACTGCTTCCGGCACAGGAAGCTAAAAACGGTATAGATGCAGAACTCCCGAGAAGCCTGATAAAAATTCGTCTTGATATCATAAAACTGGTTTCTTTTTTAAATATACTTGACCAAACATCATACACTATTGATATTTAAAATACAGTATGTTCCTTTTCCCATTTAAGGATAATTTTTTATGACTAATAGATTTACCGGAACAGACTATATCCTCTGGTCATTAATTGTCGTATATACCGGTATTATTTATGCGACGCTCTCAATTGTTTCAAAGGTAAGAAAATTTCTCGTTGAGACCTATGGTGATACTGTCTTTGACCACATCTACTGGTTTTTTGGCATCATCGGGGTTGCGCTGCTGTTTTTCTGCTTCAGGAAATACAAGGGCAGGCAGTTGCTGGTTAAACTGCTAATCTTCGCTATTTTTACCGGCATCTATGCCTACTATTTATCCGGGATGAAATATGCGATAGAGCGGATCCATTTTCTGGAATATGGCCTGCTGGGTGTATTGGTCTATATTGCTTTCACACGCCATATTTCTCACTGGATTACCGTAATACTTTCTTTACATGTCGTATACTGGATCGGGCTGGGTGATGAAGCTATTCAGGGAATGCTGGTAAATAGAGTCGGAGAGATCAGAGACAGTATAATCAACCTTTTTTCCGGTATATTGGGTGTGATGCTCTGGTGGTTTATCACGGAGGCAAGCCGGATGCAGGGCAAAATAAAACCGGGTGTTATAAAAACGGCGCTTATTTTTTTGGGCGGATCAACCATATTCACTGCTCTGTTTATATATACTGTTCATGGATTTGGTTATTGTATTGAAAACATGAAAAGCGGTAGAATGTATTCATCATTTTCGAAAGAAGAATTAAGTGAAATCAACTCTTATTCCCAGAAAATATCGCCCCGGGAATTAGCGGTTTATGAAAATGAGGCACAGCGCCACCTGTTTCAACGGGAATTCTATTTCACTAATGATTTTAAAGCCCGGGATGGTTCCTATTACAGGGCCTATGCGAACTGTTTGTATGAAAATAGGATCCTAGAGTACTATTATAAGCGATATGTTGATGAACACACAGAGGACCGTTCCGGCCCTTTAATTCGGCATATTGGAAGGGATGTCGCAAAAAAGGTTGATCAGAATCCTGTTGTATGGTCCGATAGTCTGCGCACATGGATGGAAGAAACCTATAAAGAGAATACGTGGTTATATTCAAGCAGGGTCAAATCCAGAATCGTTACATCCTATCCGCTTAAAGACCTTCTCTTCTTTTGTCTGCTTATTTTACTTGTGTTGGGGTATGTGTGGTTTAGGGTGTCTAAACAAGAATAGTTTTTTTAATGAGGGAGGATTCCCCCTCGTTTCAGCACCATACCTCCCCATATCCCATAAGCACTAAGTATAAATTGAAAGGTATATAATTCCTAAATTATTAAGTTTAATATGGCATAGTGAAATGCCATTATATACTATTAATATAAGGGAGGAGAGTGAAGGAGGGGGAACCTCATGCGCACACACACTTCATTACGAATTACAATTGCTGCCACTCTATTGTTTTTACTCAATCTTCTTTCGGTAATACACGCAGATCACCCCTGTCTCTTTTTTTCCAAATCAGATATTCCCGCCCTGCAGCAGAAAGCACAAACCTCGCACAGTGAGATTTGGAAACCTATCATCGATTATGCTGAGAAGCTCATCGGGACAACACCCGCAGAGTATCCCTCCAGCCCGGGTTACAGTGCGTTCAGGGATGGCGGCAATATGCTTATCCCCATGGCGCTTGCCTATGTGATTACCGGTGATACTAAATACGCTGATATAACGAAAATCTATCTTGAAGGATATTTGAAGTGGCCTACCTGGGGAGGCTCGAGTAGCTTTGAAGAGCGGGATCTCGCACTGGCTTTCATGATTATGGGCAACACTATAGCTTATGACTGGATATATGATGAGCTTGAAGACAGTTTACAGGTCGCGTTAAAAAACAAGATTGCCCATCACGCAGCTGAAATGTATGAAGCTGCAACCAGCCACTGGACTTCCGGGTGGAACAACTGGTGGGGCTGGTCTTATGCGCAGAACCACTGGCATGTAAATAATAATGCACTTGCATTGGCAGCATTCGCCTTAGAGGATGAGGTTGATAGTGCTGACGTGTGGATCGATCACATTACTCATCAGTTTGCTATCGACAGTTTTGTGTGTGAAGGTGTTAATGACGGCTCATGGCACGAGAGCATTCAGTATCATAATGCCCGAATGACCCTTTCCCTGCCGACTTACTACAATCTGAAACGTCTGAAAAACCGTGACCTGCTCCCGAAAAACTATCTGAAGAATTTTGTCTACTGGAGCCTCTATAATCATCTCCCGGGCACAAACCGGGCTGCGTTGACCTTTTCGTCCTATGTACCGCCATGGGGTGAAGGTATCCTCACTGGCCTGCAGGGAATCCTTAGGTTTGTTGCTGCGGAATATGACAATGGCCATGCTGAATGGCTGACACAGCAGATTATCGATATCTCGGGTAGATATCCCAATGTATACAACGCACCCTACTATGTTTTTGAGTTCTTTTACTTTGACCCTTCAGTTAAACCGCTACCGCCTGACAATCTGCCTCTTAACCGCACCTTTTCCGATATCGAATGTGTTATCTGGCGAACCGGCTGGGAGCAGGATGATCTGGTATTCGGGCTTAAATGCGGCGCGTATGGCGGAAAGTTTTTTCGCGATCAGTTTCTGGCTGAAGCCTACCCGTTTGATGATACCAATTCAATGATTCAGATAAATGTCGGCCATGACCAGCCTGATGCAGGTACCTTCTATATTGTATAAAGGTCCTGTTGGCCTTGCTTCGGAGATGCCGGATCGCCATCGTGAAGGTACCGGTTTTCACAATGTTGTACTGGTTGACGGTAAGGAACAGTACCAGGCGGTAAATCACGCAGCTATAGCAGAGGATACTGATGGCAAGCTTGAAGGAGTGTATACAACACCCGATTTTAATTATCTGATTGCCGATGCAACGGATCGGTATCGTGATAAATTGAGTGATAATGCGCCGGGTGAATGGATGATCGATGAATGGAGACGCCATGTGCTGTTTGTAAAACCGTCTTATTTGATTATGGTTGATAATCTTCGTTCAGATCAGGCACATCGCTATGACTGGATTTGTCACTTCTCAGATGATACTACCGGTTCGGTTACTGTTGAGGATGCATGGATAAAAGGGGCGGCGAATGCTACTGACATTCTCGGTGTCAAGGTGTTGGCGCCGGATACGGTTATAGATACCATGGGATTCAGTGTGCCGCAGAATTATACAAAGAATAAACCCTATATCCGTATCAGGCCGCAGCAGAATATTGACAATACACAATTTATAACGGTTTTGTATCCAACTACCGCGTCATCATGGTCATCCAAACCCGATTTTATGCTCTTTGGCCACACGGAAAAAGCTGCGGGTATCCGGATGGTAATCGTCGGTGGAATAGTCAAACACTTCATTAATTATAGCTCTGATAAAAGGGTCGCGATTGGTGATTATATACTTTCCGGCAAAGCGGCAAGTGTGGAAAAGGGTTTTCCCGACAATATGAATAAACTGTTTTTGTGTAACGGGGATACCCTTTCCGACAGCAGTGGCGCACGAATATTGCTGCAATCGCCACGGCTGGTTACTGTTGAAGCGGTATATGCAGACCCGAAGCTCTCCCTGTATGGGGATAGTTTACAGGGGGTAAAGATTTACGGGCCGGGTATTGATGCTGACCAGGTAACCGTTAATTCCATAGCTGTTCCCGCCACAAAAGAGGGTAATTACATTGTTGTCGGTGATTATGTCGGCATCAAGGATCAATTGTCTGCAGGGCAGAAAACTGTTGTCTTCAGATATCTCAATAATAGTACACACCCGCGAATCGCAGTTTCATTTATGCCTGCACTACCAGGGGAGATTACCTGTATGGTGTACGCGGTAAATGGCAAAATGATTTATAAGGCCACACAACCAAGTAATACGGGAAGAATAAATACAATTGTCTGGAATGGAGGTAACCAGTCGGGTCAGAGGATAGGAAGCGGCGTGTATCTGTTTTGTATTACCAGTAGGGAATTGAATTTCAAACGAATGATAACGATTACCCGTTAAAAGGATAATCAGCGGTATTGAATGAAAAATAAACCCGTTACTTCATCACTCCACTATTTCATTTCGCGAAATAGCGGACTTCTTGTCACAATTGTTTTTATCATAGTGTCATTTTCTATCAATGCTGATGGGGAAACCTACTACGTATCATCTTCATCCGGCAATGACACCAATGCCGGAACAACGCCGGATGCACCCTGGAAAAACTGTCCCGGGATAGATGCCTGGAGTGGCAGTGTTCAGTCACAGGCAGGAGATACTGTTTTATTTAACAGTGCGGAAACCTGGACAGCAGCCTCAGGCGCAAGCCTCCTTGAGCCGGTGGGTGGGATTGTGTATAATGGCAGTACCTGGGGTACCGGTACACGAGCAATCCTTCTCGCAACGGGTGACTTGGGTCGTGCGGTTGTTACCTATCGTTATGACCACCCGACAGAGCCAACGGTTGTTATAGGTTTTGACATTGATGCTGACAGCACAATAACCGCTGGCGTTGCCTTTCACTGGGGATTCGCACCGACTAATCTGGTCGGCGCAACAAAGCGCCTTGAGAATTGTCTTGTTCATGACGTGTTCAGCCTGCAGGAGAACGGTGATTATAAATATGGTATCGTTATCAGTGCCTGGGGTGGGGATACGATCAGTAATATTGAAATTATTAATTGTAAAGTGTACAATATCTCCCGGTCGGGGATTGTCAATTACCTTGGGAATGATGTGCCGGAGAATTTATCGACAGGTGTAATCATACGCGGCTGTGACATTTCAAATACCGGACAGGATCCAATCTCTACCGGCAACGGTATTGCTATAAAGAATCATTCAATCGGTACTATTGTAGAGTATAATTACATCCACAATACAGCTGGAGGTGGAGTATCCATTACGACACACTCGGATACCAGTTTCGTAGGACCGGAGAATGCAACAGTACGTTACAATATTGTCAGGGAGTGCGGCGGCAGAAACGCAAGCTGCGGCGTAAACCTTGATTATATAGGTGATAAAAGTGCTGATATCTATGGAAACCTTTTTATTCGCAACGGCAATTCAGCCTTGCGCTTTTTTGACCGGCTGCGGGACAAAGTGTCTGTCCGGTTTTATAACAACACCTGCTATCAGAACAATCAGTTAGCCGGTAACCGTGAGATAATGGTCCAGTGTGACAGCGCGGATATAGAGGATATTACTATTACCAATAATATTATTTGTGCTGATTCGGGAATTATCCCACTTATTGATGACGGCGGCAATATTACCGCCCATAGCAATAACCTCTTTTACCGATTGGGCGGTGGAACACTGGTTAAGGTTAACGGCACAAATTATACCGCAAGTGACATTACCACATGGGAAACAACCGCTTTGACTGACGATCCGCTTTTCTATAATCCTGCTGATTTACCTTCCGGATTTATCGGCACACCCGGAGTTGATATCAAACCGAATACCGATGGGTTTACTTTACAGGAAAGCTCTCCGGCAAAAGATAATGGTGCTGATTTGGGAACTGATTTCAATGGGAGTATTAACAGTATTACCAGGCCGTATGGTAATGGGTGGGATATCGGAGCCTATGAATATAACGGTGAGATTGCTATCAATGCTCAGAAGGTTACTGCACCTTCAATGAAATTTTCAGTAACAACAATTAATAACCATGTTAAAATTATATATGATACAAACATGCCAACGTGTGTAAATATAGCGATATTTGATATGGCGGGAAAATTGATTGCGCGGATAATCCGGAACGTCGCACAGGGCTGTAATACAATACATTGGGACGGTTCCACAAATTCAAGGAAAAAGGTCTGCAATGGATGTTATATTATCCGTTTGCTGTCGGAAAAAGAAGTAATAACCGAGAGATTTATTTACTCCCGATAATGTGTGAGGTGGTGATGAAGAGACAAATTCTCCATGCGTTCGTCTGTCTGCTCATAGCAATGTTCATTAGTCCGTCGATGAGCGCTGTATACTATGTAGATCAAGCTCATCCCCAGGCAAATGATGCCAATCCCGGTACTGTATCACAACCATGGCTTACAATCCAGTATGCAGCGGATACAATACATGCCGGGGATACGGTAATCGTTAAAGAGGGAACCTATAAAGAACGAATCCATTTTGCGACCGGCCATACCGGTATGAAAGATAACCCGATCGTTTTTAAAGGGGAGCCTCGCCGGTCTGTAACAATGTGGGGGTTTTACACCCGCTACTGTAATTTCCTCCGCGTTGAAGGTTTCACTGTTATTGGAGACACCTCTCTGACCGATTGGACCGATGCGGGCGGTGTGTTTGTCTACAGTGATTTTGTTGAAGTCGTTGATAATTATTTCTTTGAAATAACCATAGGGATTCGCAGTTATTGGCATGAACCCTATCCCAAAGCTGGTTATGTAGCCCAAAACCGTATTTATCGTTGCCAGTCAGGTATCTGTATAAATGGCGTTGACTGGGTAATAGAGAATAATGAGGTTGAACGGCTTATCTGGGGCGGTAGCGGTGATGCTGACTATTCAAGGCTCTTTGGTGAAAATATTGTATTCAGGAAAAATCATTTTCACGGTTCAAGGGAAGATGAGATTGGTGATGCCCATGTTGACTGCTGGCAGACCTTTACAAACAACGGTGAGTATCTTCGCAAGGCACTGATTGAGGCAAATATCTGTGAACAGTGCCATCAGGGCCTCATGGCATCCAATGTGGACAGTACTGATTGCCGCGATATTGTTTTCCGCAATAACATATTTAATGATTGCTGGGCATGGGGACTCTGTATTTACGATATCTCCAATTTTACTATAGAGAATAACACCTTTGTAAATATTAAATATCACGCTGCGGGATTTAATGGGAACTCTACAGGCAACATTGTCAGAAACAACATTTTCTATAATGCCGGTTCCGGTTACTGGGCACAGGATGGCGGTGAGGTAACCGGTGACTATAATCTGCTGTTTAATACAACAGACGGTACACCCGCGCCACATAATATTCTCGATACGGATCCTCTGTTTGTAGATACAGCCGGTAATGATTTCAGGTTACAGGAAAACTCGCCGGCAATCGATATGGGTATGGCATTAATCGGATTTAACACCGATATCATAGGGACAACCCGGCCACAGGGGAACGGGTGGGATATTGGCGCCTATGAGTATAACGGTACTATCGGTACTATACATACCAACCATACTCTGGGTTTCAATAATAACGGTTTGCAAATAAGAAATACAATGATGGGTGTCAGATTTTTTTGCGCCAACGCGAATGGTATAAATTATCCATTCATTTCAATTTACGATGCCTCAGGCAAAATGATAACCCGGCTTCCCACTCAAACCTCAAAAGGAATGTGCACAGTGTTATGGAACGGAAAAGATGAGTATGGCAATAAGTGCGCCTCAGGATGTTATGTTGCCCGATTGGAAAATATGAAACAGATGCTGAAACAGCGCTTTGTCCTATTACCATAGTAGAAGGTCACATGGGAAAAAGAATAACTGATGTATGTTGTATCCTGCTATACTCTGCAGTTTCGCTGTATGGTGGGGTGTATTATGTCGACAGTGCAAATGGTAATGATACCGGCAATGGTTTAACATTGTCAACGTCATGGGAAACAATTAACAAGGCTAACCAGCAGGTACAGCCTGGTGATACCGTATATATCCGCAAAGGTACATACAGTGAAAGAATTACTCCTGGTACCAGTGGTACTGATAAAAATCGTATAACCTATAAGAACTATAACGGCGAAAGAGCGCTTGTTGCACGAACAGATCGAGCCATCCGAATGATAAACCGGTCATATATCACTATTGATGGTATTGATTGCGAAGATGTTGACTTCTATGTACTGCTGGACTCATGTCACCATATATGGATTCAAAACGGCACCTTTGATAATGCGAAAACAGGGACAGGCTGGCCGGTCGGCGTTCGCCTGTGGAAAAATTCCCACCACAACCGGATACATCATTGCACCCTTGGCAGAGTAGGTTTCGTTGCGGATGAAGATGATAAAGGTGGTGTGTTAAATATTGGTTCCCTGACAGATA
Organism: uncultured bacterium; assembly: GCA_965372145.1. GTDB lineage: Bacteria > Fibrobacterota > Chitinivibrionia > Chitinivibrionales > JANQEN01 > CBDVBE01. Next base: position 9,058 of record CBDVBE010000037.1, read on the forward strand.
CTCTGGATCACAGCCACTACAATCTGATTGAGAACAATGTTTTTTTCTACGGAGGGCATCACATAATCACCGTAAGCAGCAGTTACAATGTAATTCGTAACAATTACTTTCACAATGAAGAGTGGATGGATTGTGATCGCCCGGAGGCCAATAATAAGTGTGGTAATCGCCATATCATTTTTGAGAATTATGCTCCCAATGTGATGTGGAATATTATTGAAAATAACCGCTTTGCCTTTTCCGGATTACCTCCGGATCAGCTAACTTCCTCCGGTTTTAACCTGAGGACACCGCATAATATTGTTCGCCGCAATGTGTTCTACTATTGTGACGGCCCGGGTATGAGTGTTGAAACCTATACCAGTGGACAACTTGACGCAAAGTATAACTATGTTTACCACAATGTTTATTATCATAATGGACATCATATCCATCCTGATGCTGAAAACCGGTATGAATGTGGATTACAGATTGGCAAATATGGTCAGGGGATACCGGTAACAGATGTAACAGTCAAGAACAATATCTTCTATGACAACAAAACGTATGCCATTGAGTTCTATTACACATCACCAGACAGCCAGGTGATAGAGGGCAATTGGGAGGAGGCAGGTGATCCTCTTTTTAAAGATATTACCAGTCAGGTCGATCCACTCGATCCATCGGTGCCGGATTTCCAATTGCAGCAAGCGAGCCCGTGTATTGACAGTGGTGTATTTTTAACGAACGTGGTGAGTCCCGATGGCTCCGGGATGCAATTTCAGGTGGAAGATGCCGGCTATTTTACTAACGGATGGGGGATTATTAAAGGGGACCTTATTCAACTCCAAGGTGCTTTACAACAGGTACGGGTTACCCAGGTCGATTATAACAGTAATACCATTACTGTTGACAAAACGCTTGCCTGGACAACAAATACCGGTGTGAGTCTGGCTTATGAAGGTAAAGGGCCGGATATTGGTGCATTTGAGTATGGTATGTCGATTGATATTAAAAAGAGTGTGATGCAAAATCCATTTCATGCGTATCACTGTTCCATTAAGGTTATACCAGGGAGAAATGGTGTTCAGATAGTGTGTACCATAAATACCACAGACAATCCAGAAATATGCATATATGATTTGTCGGGGAGGTGTATGGTTTCATTGCCGGTGAATACAAAAAAGGGTATGAGCCGGATTTTTTGGAATGGCTGTGATGTACAAGGGAACAGGTGCGTTCCTGGGTGTTACATTGCCCGACTGAATAATGCAGAACAGGAAGCAAAACAAAGTTTTGTCTATATCCAATAGGAGAGATTACCGTGAGAAACAGATGTGTTAAAAAACTTATTATAGTAATAACTTTTGTAATCTCGACCTTCGGGAAAGTGTATTACGTTGACAGCGCGAATGGAAATGATACTGGGGACGGTCAATCAGTATCGACTGCCTGGAAAACGATCAATAAAGCTAACCAGCAACTGCAGCCTGGTGATACAGTGTATATACGCAAGGGTACCTATAGCGAATCTATCAGGCCTGGTAACAGTGGTACAGAGGATTTGCGTATTACCTATAAAGCTTACCAGGACGAGAGGGTACTACTTTCCGGCGTAACCGTCGCTGTTAATCTTAAAACCCTCGCCTATATAACTGTGGATGGTATCGACATCGAGAAGGTTGACAGATATGTGGCTTTCGACAGTTGCCATCATGCATGGATAGCAAATGGCACATTTGACAATCACAACAGTCCGGAAGGGTGGCCGGTCGGTATCATATTTAAGAACAACTCGCATCACAATAAGATCTACAACTGCACAATCGGGCGGGTTGGCTATTGTACTTCCAATGATGATAAGGGCGGTGTCATGACCATTGGTGTCTGGTCCGATACGCTGGACCATTGTGATTACAACCTTCTTGAAAACAATGTCTTTTTCTATGGCGGCCATCATATAATTGAAGTAGTTGGCAGCTACAACATAATCCGTAATAATTATTTCCATAATGAAGAGTGGATGGATTGCGAACAGACCGAAACCGGCGGAATATGCGGGAACCGTCTGATAATTATCGGGTATAATCCCAGACAGGTGAATCGAAACCTGATTGAAGGCAATCGGTTTGCCTTCTCCGGTGTGCCGCCCGACGGTAACACCTCTTCAGGGATAAACCTGCGGACACCGCACCATATTGTTCGTAACAATGTGTTCTATTACAACGATGGCCCGGGATTCGGTATCAGTACCATGGATTCCACTTATGATGCGCGGTTTATCCATGTATACAATAACACCCTTTATCACAATGGGTTTGTGCTTCTGTCGGGTGTGGAAATCTGGAAACAGGGCGGTATGCTGATTGCTAAACACGGCAACAGTACCCCTACTACCAACCTTTCAATTAAGAACAACTTATTATACGATAACAAAGCCGATCCAATCGTGTTTTACTATGTTGAAAGGGACAGCCAGGTCGTTGAAGGAAACTGGGAGAAATCTGAGGATCCTCAGTTCAAGGATATTACCAGTAATGTCGATCCCTTCATTTCAACACTACCCGATTTCAATCTGCAGCAGACCAGCCCCTGTATTGACAGTGGGGTATTTTTAACACGGATAAATAGTCCCGATGGCTCCGGCACCCAGTTTCAGGTCGAAGATGCCGGCTATTTTACCGATGGCTGGGGTGTTATTGCAGGCGACCTGATTCAACTTGAAGGGCAGACGGAAAGGGTTCGAATTACCAATGTGGATTATACTACAAATACGCTAACGGTAGACAAGAGTGTGGCCTGGACGGACAATCTCGGAGTAGCTTCGCCATATGAAGGTTCGGGACCTGATATCGGAGCATTTGAGTATGGTCTGATAAACAATATCAAGAACACTTATCCCTGGAAATCACTTTCCGCCAGTAAGTGTGCTATGGATGTTGTCTCACTAAATGGAGGGATTCGAATAAAATATGCAACTGATAATCCGGAAAAAACGACTATTGCTGTATACGATTTATCCGGTAGATTGATTCGGCAATTGCCTGTGAAAAGTCAATCGGGTTTACATGAAATTTTCTGGAAGGGGAGTGATAGTACCGGGAAGAAGTGTGCAAATCGATGTTTTATAATTACAATGCGAAATGATACCATGAAGACAGCCAGGAAGGTTGTTCTCTTTCGTTAATACATTTACTAAAGAGGGAATCTATGAAAAAATGTTACATACCTGTGTTATTATTTACAGTAATGCTCAGTACGGCTTGGGCCAAAAAATATTATGTTGATAACACCCACGCACAGGCAAGTGACACAAATCCCGGCACTTTTGATTTACCCTGGTTGACTATACAACATGCGGCAGATAATCTTGACCAACCCGGCGATATTGTTTATGTGCGAGAAAGTACTTATGATGAACGGATTACTTGCGGCCATTCAGGAAGCGCACAAGGAGGGTATATCACCTTCGCAGGATATCCCGGTGACGAAAAACCGATTATGCGAGGATTTTTCTTCAGGGGTAAAAAATATTTAAAGATAATTGGATTTGAAATTACACACAATAGCACGGAATATACTCATGGTATTAATCCATACGGTAGAGATGAGCCTTGTGATCATATCGAAATTCTTGATAATTACATACACCACGTGCAAGGGCACGCAATACGTTGGATTATGTCAAACAATTCCTATATTACCGTGCGTGGTAACGTAATGTATATGGCTGCATGCCCTGATGGCGTATCCGGAGAATGCAAAGGTAATGGTTGGGCTGTGCAGGCGAACGGCGAGGGCTATAATGTTATAGAATATAATGAAGCACATAGATGTGGTGATTTTTGTAATGTACATGAAACCAACACAATCGTTAGAAATAACTATATGTGTGATTTCAAAAATGAGTATTGGCCGGATGGGTCGGGAGATGGTCTTCATTGTGACATGTTCCAACCATGCGGATCATCTACTTCACCTTCACAATATCAGGTATATGAGTCGAATTTCATGGGGGATAATGTCGAAGCAAATTCGCATATTTTACAGATGCGAAGGACACAGGGCGATGATGATCATCATATCCTTTTTCGAGGCAATGTCGGGTATAACCATGGCAGTTATGCTATGCAGTGCGGTGGTATTGACTATGTGTATTTTTATAACAACACAATACATGAAATTAACACGGTGAACGGTTCAAATTCTGCAACAGGATACAACGCGGAAGGAACAAATTATGCAACGAATAACCACAACTTCAACAATATATATTCCGACATTGGCACGGGAAGGCCAATATATATAGCAACTGGTTGTTCCTGTGTGACATCGGATAATGTATGCTTCGAAACCGGCGATCATGCAAGCTGCGAGTCAACAGATGATCCCTTATTTGTAAATAGCAGCTCTCATGATTTCCATCTACAATCAGGTTCGCCGGCCATTAACCTCGGTAAAGCTATTACAACAGTCACCAGTGCAAACGGCAACGGAACATCATTTGATGTTGCGGACGCAGGCTTCTTTTGCGATGGGTATGGTCTGGTTGAAGGCGATATAATCAAAATTGGCTCCAATGTACCGGTAAGAATTACCAGTATTTCTTCTAATACAATTACTGTCAATCACAATATAACCTGGAACAACGGTGACGGTGTATATTGGCGGCACCAAGACACATTACCCGATGTCGGAGCGTATGAATATCGTTCAGGTGGGTATGATTACGACATTGCTATCAGCAGTCCTGTTGAAGATCAGCATGTAAACGGTTCCGTGAGTATCGCAACAACTCCAACCAACTCTGATTGTATTCGCTTTGTCGTGTTTTATATAGATGGCATTCCCGTAGCAAAGGATACAGAGAGCCCATATTCCTGCACATGGGATGTATCATCGGAGCCGGAAGGTAGCCGCCACACTATTGAATCCAGGGCTTATGCTCTCTATGCCACAAAAAGTCTAATGAAGAGCGATACCGTACATGTTACTGTATCGAATACATCAATAAGTGTATCAAAGAAAATGATAGGGAATGGTTTATCAATTTTATTTCGTCAATCCTGTGGAAAATGTATCATCCGGATAAATAAGAACGATCCATTAATGTGCTTGAAAGAAAAAATGAGGATTTATACACCTTCAGGAATTTTAATAGATGAATTAGATGGAGAAAATGGAGAATTTATCTGGGATACTAAATCAGTTTCGAATGGGATTTATCTAATATGTCTGAAGGGATATCAGAATTTATTAGTTCAAAGAATGTATTTAATGCGATAAAGTGCATGAAGGGAAATATGAAAGAACGTGCAATTATTATACTGGCACTCTGCATAAGCTTTACAATAGTGACAGCAGACATTGACACCGCCGCAAGCGCATCCTACACTGATGTAAGCGCTGCAGTTTCAGCGGCCGGTTCCGGTGATACGGTTTTTGTGCCGGAAGGAACTGCGACATGGGACCAGGCACTTTGTATCACTAAAGGGATTATCATACACGGTGCGGGAAGCGGTAAAACGGTTATTACAGGCAATATCACCGATAAATATGCCGGGGTGGTTAAATACGAGCCGGAGAATCCGGCTCTGAACGAGCCCTTTCGTATCACTGGCTTTACGCTCGATGCCAATAATATGTCCAATGTAGTATACCTGACCAATCGTACCATTGATATCGTGAATCAAATCAGGGTGGATCACAATGAGATACTGAATCCCGGGGGGCAGGATGCCGGGCGAAGTATAATTATCAAAGGGACTGTGTACGGGGTGATTGACCACAATCTGTTCCGCGTTTCGGGAAGCGCTTTGGGTTCCTATGGTATGCAGGGCAGTTCGTGGGAATCCCTGACCAGGGATTTCGGAACAGCAGACAACATTTACTTTGAAGACAACACGGTTTATACAACGACCACTTTTCACGCCGCGGGACACGGCGGACGGTATTGCAGCCGTTACAATACTTTTATCTGCAGCACCGGCAACCTTTTCCCCATGTTCGATATGCATGGAAACCAGACAGGCAACCTTCACGGGACCATGATGGGAGAAATCTACGGAAACAGGATAGACATGACCAGCAATGGCGGAGGTCTGGTAGATCAGCGCGGCGGACAAGCGCTGGTATTCTTCAACCAGCTTACCGCAGGCCTATCGGTCAGCTGCAAGATCCGGGAAGAGTACCCGGATGATCTGGACGGCGCGCCGTATCTTATGCATGTAACCAATTCCTACTATTGGAACAACCGCAAAAACGGCACACTGGTTCATACCGAAGTTAAGAGTCAGGAAGATAGAACTGCTGCGGGTGGAGGGAACGATTATCTGGACTATACCGGCTCGGATCTCACATACTTCGGAACCGACGGGCGATACGGGGTGATTCTATACGAAGGCACCGAAGCCGGACAACATCGCCATATTACAGCAGCGACCTCCAGCCGCCTGACAGTTAATCCCGCCTGGGACGTTCCTCCCGATGAAACAACACAGTTTCGCGTGGTTGATGATCGCTGCGGCGCTGTTCATGAGAACTCAGAGTATTTCAACCACGATACCGCCTTTGACGGACATGCCGAGGTGAACACACTCTATGGGCCGTTGCCGGCTACCGGCATAGGCTGCGGTCCTCTGGCGGATCGGCCGGATACCTGTACCCCCGGCGTGGCATACTGGGCCACAGACCAGTCATGTACTACCGTGTCGGACAGCAGTGTAGGAGCGAACCCAAAAGTTCCTATTTCAGGCACTCTTTACAAGTGTACCGCTCAAGATACATGGGAAGCATATTATACACCTTTTACTTATCCCCATCCGCTTACTCTGGGAATAGTAGACATTAAAAACACACCGTCTGATAATGTCAAAGACTTCATATTTTTTCATAGCCGGCCGTCGGGGCTATTATGCATAGAGGGGATAACCGGCAAAGCAGCGGTTGAGATATACACTATGCGCGGAAGACTATTACATCGTAACGTTATAAATTCATCAAAACTGACTATTGATTTCAGAGATAAGAAAAACGCGTTGCGTAAAGGTTGTTTTGTTTTACGGTTACAAATGGGAGAAAGAAGTGTCACGAAAAGGTTTGTGCTTTATAACTGAAACCAATACTCCACCACTCCACTATTCCAACCTGTAAGGAGTAATTTATGGGTAGCAGACTTTCTGAAATCCTGTTGATGGTTCTTTTTATATATGCCGGTTCTCATGCAGCAACCTACTATGTATCATCCTCCGGCGACGATACCAACGCCGGCACTGCACCGGATGCTTCGTGGCAGAATTGCCCCGGTATGCCCGGCTGGAGCGGAAGCGCAACATTGCAGGCCGGTGATACGGTCTTCTTCAACAACGTCGATACCTGGGAAGTATCCAGCGGCCTTGCGGTTTTACAGGTCACCGGCGGTGTGTTTTACGACGGTACGACGTGGGGTACCGGCTCACGGGCGATATTCCGGGCAAAAGCCGACCTGAATCGCTCCGTTATTGCCATGCTGAAAGATGATGCTACAATACCGACAGTGGTGAAAGGATTTGAAGCTGATGCCGGAGGAACTATAACAACCGGTATTGGGATGAACCACCCGCAGATGGAGAACACCCTGCAGGGTGCGACAAAACGGATCGAGGACTGTATTGTCCATGATGTCATGTCGAGCTCGGCACAGGGAACCTACAAATATGGAATTGTTATAAGTAACTGGGGCGCCAAGTATCAGGTAAAGAATGTCGAGATACTTGATTGTAAAGTCTATAATATTTCACGGGGCTGTATCAATTTATACCCGGGTAATGATACGGGCGCCAACTGGGTAGAGAATGTGCTGGTGCGGGGTAATGAATGCTGGGCTTCCGGTATGGACCCGGATTACGGCGGCAGTATCCTGGCAGTGAAGAACCATGTTATCAACGCGGTTGTCGAATACAACTATGCTCATGACCCGGTGCGGGGAATCGGGATGGGTATAAGCAACCATCCGGAGCCGGGTTTTACCGGGCCGGAGAACCTGATATTCAGGCATAATATTATTGTAAATAGTAAACACGCGGGAATATACATCCAGGATGGCGGGGATAAGAGCATTACCATGTATGGCAATATCATCATTAACAGTAAATACCAGGGGATTATTTTAACTGAGGATTTGACCGGTGAAATATCCATGAAAATTTATAACAATACGCTTTATAATAATTATACGGAAAGCGAGTGGTCCGCACAGATACGGGTGTTATGCAAGGACGCAACAATTACCGCATTGGAAATCAGTAACAATCTGATATACAGTACCGGTCCCGGCCGCGCGCTGCTTGATGATTATGGTGTAATTACTGAGCATGTTAATAATTGTTATTATAAAACTGAGGGTGGCAACCTGGTAATAGCCAATGGGACTACCTATACAGCCGCTGATATCACAACCTGGGAACCAACCGCAGTTACGGATGACCCCCTGCTCTTTAATACCGCTAAACCGCCGACCGGCTTCATCGGTACCTGGGGTGTTGACCTTAAACCCAATACCGACGGGTTCAACCTTACGGGAAACTCTCCAGCAAAAGACAAGGGCGCAGCTCTGGCAGACTCGGTCAAGGGAAGTATCAATACGGTGGACCGGCCCTTTGGCAGCGGGTGGGATATCGGGGCTTACGAGTTTAACGGTGTGCTTGATGTTAAAAAAGCTGGAAAATCAGTGACGGATAAACAGTTCTCCGTTGTTAACACCCCAAAAGGAATCCTGTTTAAATGGTATGGTGGTTTTAATGAGAGTCCGGAGATAAATATTTTTGATGTGTCAGGAAAATGCGTAAAAGTATTAATGGTGAAGAAGCGGACAGGAGTACCCCAGGTGTTATGGGATGGGTGCAATGCTCAGGGAGTGCAATGCTCACCGGGTTGCTATATTATATGTGTAAAAGGATCTGAAGGCACTGTTTCCAGGCGTCTGGTGAAGGTATTCTAACAACCGGGGAATATATTGTATACAATACAGAGGGAGAAATCAGATGAATAGGAGCTTCGCATGTGCATTGTTGATTTTTGCAGTGACGGTTTTTAATGTCGAAGCTCAGACCTTTAACTTAAATACAACGGCGAATAATGGACGCGTAATAAAGAAACCTGATAAAGTTTCCTATTCAGCGGGTGACACCGTTGAGCTGGTCGGCCGTCCCGATATTGGGTATTATTTTACCGGCTGGTCAGGTGATATCCGGAGTGACGGGTTAATGTACCGGGTAATTGTACAATCGGATCTGAATATTACTGCGAATTTTAACACCTGGAAGCCTCCCATCGGCATTCCTCAACCCGAGTTTGGCATTTCTGAGAAGCATACCATGTATTCCGGTAAGACGTTTGATTTTGGATCCGGTCCCCAGCCCTATAAAGAAGTGGGAAATGGGCCATATACCCACTATGTCGACAGCTCCCATGCCAGTGCTACCGATACAGATAATCCATTTGGAACTGCCGATAAGCCCAGGTTGACTTTTCCAGCAGATATTACTGCGGGAAGTGTGGTAGAAATCCATCATGGTCCCTATCAGATTAATTTAACTGAACTGAAAGGAACTGCAGACAAACCAATATTTATTCGGGGTGCAAACAGTACGGACATTTTCACGGTAAACGATATGGCAGGGGGAAGCTATAATGTTATGAATTCCGAGTATCTGATAGTTGAATATGCAAAATTCCATGGCATCAGAATCCAGGTCGGGCAGTATGCTTCACACATATCGTTCAGGTATTGTGAAATAGACGGGAATGACTCGGTTCCGGGGGTCTATTTATGGACTCATAAAGCCACCTTTACTCCGGGAGAACAGAAGGAGCATATTGTTTTCTACAATAATATTGTTCATGATTGCGGGGCTTATCCGGCGACAAGTGAAACGGTATGTGCCTTTATGATTGACAATGCCACTCAAAATGTATGGATCGTTGACAATCATATATATGAAAATGGTGAGGATGGCATTCAAATTATGGATAGAGATGCACTGCCGGTTGGTACGCCCAAGGCGGACCGCATCTTTATCGGCAGAAATATTTTTCACCATGATATTGAAAACGCCATTGACGCAAAAGGTTCAACCAATATCATTATTTCGCAGAATGAAATGTATGGCTATGATGTCCTGGTATCCGCCTCTAATGGAGATGCAATTCGGATAAATGATGAAGGAGCTCAGGATAACATCTGGATTTTATTCAACAGGATACATGATTCAAAATGGGGAATAGGAGCGTACGGCGCCGAAGACCCACCCTATATCATTGGAAATATTATGTATAACCTTGAGGAGGCAATCGCCAATGGCGGAACCGGTGATGTTATAGGTAATGTTGTCTATAATTGCAAAGCCGGTATTGAGGCGGGATCCGGAAATAAAACGATAGCAAATAATATTATAGTCGCTACTGATAAAGATCCGATTAAAGGTGGGACAGATGTTAGAAATAATCTGTTCTGGCAAAATGGGGAGCAAATGGATAGTAGTCTTGGTATAGAAGCAGACCCCCTGTTTATGAATGCCTCCAATTATGATTTCAGATTAAAAGAAGGAAGCCCTGCTATCGATAATGGAAGTCCGGATGCTATTGAGACGATTTGTGATAATTTTGAGAAATTATATGGAGTTGATCTGAAATATGATTTCGCCTATAACAAGAGGCCTCAGGGAAACGGCTGGGACATCGGCGCCTATGAGTTTAACGAAGTGCTTGCTGTCAAAGAAAAAAAGGAATTAATGAAATCTAATGGTTTGTATATAAAAAGGATCACTAATGGAATTTGTTTTGCCTATAATGGCGAGATTAAAGAAAACTCGGAAATAGGTATTTATGATTTGTCCGGTAAAAAAATAGTTCAATTACCGATTCAGACCTCAAAAGGAACGGTGTTCTGGGATGGAAGCACTGCGATGGGAACCAAATGTGCTTCGGGTTGTTATCTGGTAAATGTAGAGTCTAAGACTCAAAAGATTTCTAAACGCTTTATACTTTACCATTAGCGCAGGTAAGGAGTGAAGATGAAATCCCGATTAATTATAGGTATCGTTTTTCTTTTTACAATTAATTCTGTAGAAATGTATGCAGATATAATCACAGCCGCAAGTGGCTCTCAACCGGATCTTCAATTTGCTGTAGATTCTGCCAAGGCCGGCGATACCGTGCAGATACCGGCAGGGAACTTTCAATTCAACGGCAGCGTGAGATTCAATGCGGGAATTACCCTCACCGGAACGGGTGCATCACAGACCACTCTTTCGAAAACAGGTAACACCACCGAAGCTCTTGTAATTATTGATGGCTCTAATGACCTGCCGGTTACTATTACCGGTATTACTTTTATCGGGATTGACAATCAGACTTCAGATATTCAGGATAATGGACTGCGCATCAATAACGGTAAAGATTTCCGTGTTTTCAATTGTACTTTCCGTCGATTTGGTTTTTCAGGAATAAATGTACATGGCAATACTCGTGGTGTCGTGGACCATTGCAAATTTATTGAAAACTTCCGTTTGCCCATCAATAGCCTTGGGTATGGTATAGCAATATATGGCGACGGGGATGTTAGCTGGAACCAGCCGCTGGAGCTGGGTACGGAGAATGCTGTATTTGTGGAAGATTGTTATTTTGAACGCTGCCGGCACGGCGTTGCCTCAAATGACGGTTCGAAGTATGTTTTCAGATTTAATACGGTCACTGACAACTACAATCCGTGGACAGCAATCGATGCTCACGGTTTTTCATCATCGCCGCGCGGATCGAGAAGCTATGAGATATATGGAAACACGGTGAATGGAGGGGTTGATACGGATGGGACGCCCCACGATACATGGGCGGTAGGCATCAGGGGTGGTGATGGCGTTATTTATGATAATACAATTACCAGCACAAGCCAATCATCCCTGATCATGCTGGTAATCGACGGTGTCGAGGAGCAGCATTTCAACTATCCTCAACCGGACCAGACAACAGATATCTGGCTCTGGAACAACACGCAGGCCAACGCTCCTCTGACAAGCTTAAGACTCGGTTGGAGCACTGAAATGCAGGAGCAGCTGGCAAAATATCTGGAAGAAGGAAGAGATTTTCATTTTGCTGAAAAGCCGGGTTATGCACCCTATACCTATCCGCATCCTCTTAATCAGGGAGTCGTCAGCATAGGGAACGAGCAGAATAATGGATCGCCTAAAAAGGTTGATTTCAAAATTACGGCAGATGGGAAAATTCTCATTAGAGAATTTAATGGATTGACGGAAATTGATATTTATAATATGCAAGGAAGGCTGGTAGCAAACGTGCCTGTTTCGTCAGGTAATGTAAGATATGATTGTGTGAAGAAAATGAGCAGCGGGTGCTATGTTGTTCGTTTGCAAACTAATAAAGGAAGAGTGGTAGAATGTTTTGTCTTGAATTAATTGCATTCCGGTAACGTCATTCCCGCATGTTTTTAGCGGGAATCCATGCATTTAAATATCAAAAACCAGATTCCGGCCTAAAATCATACCGGAATGACAAAGGGGAGAACCGAGGAGATAACTAATGCATAGAGTAACTATCTTAGTTACACTGGCAGTATCCTTGCTGAGTTTTACCACGCATGCCGTAATCTACTACGTAAACCAGAACCACCCCCAGGCAAACAATACCAACGCCGGCACCATTGATCTACCCTGGCTGACAATGCAGCATGCGGTGAATACCATTCAGGCCGGCGATACCCTGTATGTAAAATCCGGCACCTATTCAGGTGTGTTTACTTTGAGCAAGTTGTCAGGTGCATCGGATAAACAAACTGTTGTACAAACACATCCCGGAGAAAAGGTTGTGTTTGAGGGGCTCGGAGTTAACACCGGCCGGATAAAGATTGACAGTTGTGATTATATGCTCTTCAAAGGCTTTGAGGTCACTACCCATAATCAGGGCATCTTTATCACCGGCGGCTGCAGTTATATCACCCTTGACAGTGTCGAAGTACATAATATCGGGCAGGAAGGTATTCATGTTAAGGAGAACTCACACCACATAGTCATTCAAAACAGCGCTGTATATGATACTGACAAATGGGATTATAACGGTGAAGGTGTTTATATCGGCACCGGTTCAGGCGGGCCATTTGACAGTACCTCCTATGTAACGGTCAGGAATTGTGTTATTTATAATACCGTGGATGAAGCCATCGAGTTTAAACCCGGCACCCATGACTGCATCGCAGAAGGAAACCTCATTTACAATATCGTTACAGAAAAAACCGTCGGGGCAATCGAGGTGAATGAAGACTCCCTGGGGGTGCAGAACTGCTCAAAGAACCCGGAACATATTGTCCGCAATAATATAATCCACTCTTCCAACACCGCAATCCGAGCGGGAACCGGATGCACCGTATATAACAACGTTATCTACAGCCTTACGGCTGACAACTACGGCATATATGTGAACAGCAGATTCAATGACACCTATACCCGGCAGATTTACCACAACACTATCAACCTCCCGGCCACGCACGCGGTTTTTGTCCAGTCCGGACAAACCGATATAAAGAATAATATCGGCCCCTTAGATTCCAGTAACATGGAAGCGTATAACTCCTATTTTGTCAGTGTGCAGGCCGGAAACGAGGACTTTCATCTTGTCGCCGGCAGTGCACCAATTGATTCAGGATCTGATTGTGGTATTAGTGAGGATTTTGACGGCAACCCCCGACCTTACGGTACCGCGCCTGATATGGGGGCGTATGAATATGGGGTGGTAGAAATTATACAGAAAGAAAAACAGAACCACGAAAATGTTTATCAGAATACCATTCACGTTATACCTAAAAAAGGTTTTGTTGAAATTAACTATAACGCGGTCGAAAAAAGCAGTATTAACTGGATTTCAATATATGATTTGTCTGGTAATGTAATAGTTCAATTGCCGGTTCAACCCTCAAAAGGAACAGTTATTTGGAATGGAAAGAATACAAAAGGAAATAAATGTACATCCGGTTGTTATATGGTGTATTTACAAAGTAAAGCACAAAAAGTTACGAAACGTTTTATACTCTTCCGCTAAGACAGAAAGGGAGGAAGAAATAACCAATAACCTAACCAGGGACGGTGGTAATTGATTAATTTATAGCCGGATTATTTTTTACTACTTTCTCACCTTCTGCAACCATGGTTGATACCGCAGGGGAGCTGATGTTGTACTAAAGCATAACATTGAGTAAAAGCAGAATAATACATCTGCTTAACACACTGTATAAAATACCGGGCTATTTGAATAACCGGAATCTCATATAGACGATTAAGAATATAAGCACATGCCTTTCTGGCTTCAGAGCGGGAATTGTTCTTACCCCTTTTCATTATCTCTTCGTCGGCTAACCCAAACTGCCCGGCAATTTTTTCGGCAATTTCTTCGATACATATGCCCTCTTTCGCATATCGGGCAAGACGCGTTCGTTTTGCATTATCAGCGGTCATGGCTTTTGATACGAATTCTTTATTGCCGATTACCCAGCTTCCTGTATTGTGAATATTTTCTGATTGACCGTTGGTCTTACGTATGATGCTGTAAATTTCAGGTTCTTTATTCAAACCGCTTTTTAAATATTTCCGGTACTTTTCTATTGCAACAGCTTTTTTCCTGTCGAATTTTTTCAAAACATCCATTGTGTTCTGTATCCGCCATGACTGTAAACCAACTATTACCGAATGTCCAGTCCAGGGGTATGTATCCAGTTGCTTAATAGTAGCGCAAATACCAGCTCTGACAGGATTTAAATGAATGTATCTGACCATTTCTTCAATATAGTTCTGGTCCTGTGTAACGATAGATTTGTACCGGTCTTGAAACAGATACCTCCTTGTTCCGCTCTTCTTTCGAAAGTATTGTGCATATCTGCCGTTGAGAACACGCATGAATGAACCCAACGAGTACTCATTTACACGAATGAGCAGATGATAGTGATTCTCCATGATGCACCATGCATAAAGAAGGTAGCCGGTTTTCTCAAGCAGGCTTTGAAGGATGTCAAGAAAAATACGACGGCCTTCATCATCAAGGAAGATTGGCTTGCCTTCGATTCCCCGAGACATTATGTGGTGAATGGCGCCGGTAATTGTTATTCTTGCTTTGCGTGGCATGCAGATAATATATATTAAAAACTAATCAATTACCACCGTCCCACTATACACTATAGTCCCACTATGTGAATAGCATCTTTTTTTATAAAAGATATTGCTAAAAACAGAATTAAATACATATAACATTCATTGGAGTCATTTAATCAAGCTTATATCGAGGTGTAAAGATTGGTTTTAAATGGCAGATTGATTTTTAAACTGTACAGGTAACCTCTCACTTATGTTAATAATGGCTTAATAATTATAAAAATCAATTATTTCTTAACGCCTATACCACTTTTATAGATGTTTGTATTACCCTCATTATCTGTAATTTCCAGTACTGCAAGAAATGGTCCTGCTGCTTCTGATGGTTTATGCCATGTTGTAAATAATTTGTTCCAGGCTTTTTCTTGAGTAATGTAACCTGAAAATGTAAAAAC